>NZ_JBHVYI010000076.1:0-7567 GCF_042880975.1 Streptomyces sp. NPDC058289 | reverse complement strand
ATGGTTGTGGTGATTTTGGGGCCCCGGCGAGCTGGGGTGGCCCCCGCCCACGTTCGGGCGGGCGGGGCCCAGTGATCGGGAACCTCAGCTGGTAGTCAATTGATCAGCCCCCACCTCGAACTCAACGTGCCCTTCGAGCGATTCGAGTCCCCAAGGAGTGACGGAGATCTTGACCGTGTCCGAGGTGTCCGTGGTGTCGCCGGTTGTCAGGATGTCGCAGAGGATGCTGACCTCGGCGGGGTAGCGGGAGTCAGGGGACAAGTCGTCGCCTCCGGCGAAGACGGGCCACTTGTCGATGAAGGCCCACTGCCGGTGGTGGGCGTCTGTGAAGCGGACCTCGATCAGGCCGGGCTGGGGTTCGTCATCGACCCATCGGACCGCTTCGCAACGTAGGAAGACCATGGGCGGACTCTGCCATCAGGGCCTGTGGTCGGCAGCTGGATTTCCAGGCTGCCGACCAGTTGATGGTGCTGTCACGGAGCCCTGCGGAGTGGGACGACATCGGGAAGCCCGGTCGGCATGGAGGGCCGGGCGACTTCCGGCGTTGCGAGGAGTGCGACGATGGTGACGGGCTGCTGGCAGTGGGGGCAGTTGCGGGTTGCCGTGGGCTCCAGCGGGTCCCGTTCCGGGGCCGGGCGGTAGGCGGCTCGTGTCGCGGGTTTGGGTGTCGCCGGCAGGCCGGGCATCACGGGAGGCGAGGCCGCGGCGGGGTGAGGCGTTTCGCCGAGGCGGCGGGCTCGGTCCTGCTCTCGGGCCTGGTCGCGGTAGCGTTCGGCGTCCCTGCGGCAGGTCGGGGAACAGTAGACCTTCCGGATGGTCTTGGGCGAGTCGAAGGTGCCGTCGCAGACCGGGCAGGTCCGGCTCTCCATCGCGTTCTCACTGCCGCGGGCCGTGGTCCGGCACTCCGTGGAACAGAAGATCCGGCGGGGGCTGATGTCGGTGGTGAACTCGTTCCCGCACTGCGGGCAGGTCCGCTGGACCGGGATGCGGCGGCGGTTCTGTTCGCGGCAGGTGGGAGAGCAGAACACCCGGCGGCTGGTGCGGTCGGCGACGGTGAAGACGGTCTCGCAGTGCGGGCAGAGACGGGCCATCTCGGATGGAACCTCGGTGGTGTTGGAGCTGGAGCTGTCAGGAGACACGGGCGTTCACCCCGGCTCGAAGGGTTTCGGCCTGGGTCCGGTGGCCGCGGAGCCGGTAGGAGGGTCCGTCGATCCCGGCGACCGCGGCCCGGTGCAGGAGCCGGTCGAGCATCGCGGCGGCGACGGTGGCGTCACCGAAGGCGCCCGCCCAGTCCGCGATACCGACATTTGTAGTCAAAATCGTGGACGATTTGAGATACCTCTGGTTGATCACCTGGAATAGCGCGGACGCGCCGTCCTCGGGCAGGGGGAGGTAGCCCAGTTCGTCGATGACCAGCAGCTTCGGGCCGGCGAAGAAGTTCATGCAGGACTTCCACCGGCCTTCGAGAGCGGCCTTGTGGCAGCGGGCCGAGAGCTCGGCGGCGGTGGTGAAGTAGACGCGGTGCCCCGCTTCGACTGCGGCCCGTCCGAGCGCGACGGACAACATGGTTTTGCCGACTCCGGGCGGCCCGACGAACAGGACGTTGGAGGCGTCGTCGAGGAAGCGGAGGGTGGCCAGGTCCCGGATGAGCTTCTCATCGACGCCCGGCTGGGCGGCGAAGTCGAAGTCGTTCAGGGTCCAGGGTTCGGGCAGGCAGGCGAACCGGAGCCGGGCCGCCAGCCGGCGGGCCTCGGTGGCCTCAACCTCCATCTCCAGCAGCCGTTCCAGGGCCGCGGTCAGCGACATCCGTTCGCTCCGGGCCTGGTCCAGGACCCGGTTCAGGGCCTCGGCGGCATCGTTGAGCTTGAGGTAGGACAGGTGGCCTCGCAGCTGCTGGAAGCGGCGTGCTTCGCTCATCTGCATCGGCGACGATGGCGTACTCACTCCTCGTTCTCCTCCTTCGGTGAGGGAGCTGTCCGCAGCCGGTCGGCCACGGCGGCATAGTGGGACAGGTCGATCACGACCCGTTCGGCCGGATCCCCGGCTGCCGGAAGCCCGCGCAGACGCTCGGCCTCCGCGAGAGCGGCCGCCGATGGCGGCCTTCGGACCTTGGTCTTGCATGGAGCCCGGTCGGAAAACGACGCCAGCACGGCTCGCTCCAGCGCAATGACATGGCCGCTGTCCCGGACGGTCTGCCCGGATCCCCGAGGGGCCCGGCGGTGCTGGGCGATGACCGCCCGGCCCGCGGTGGCGATCCGCAGGACGTCGTCGCCCAGGCGAATGAGGACCCTGACCTGGACTCCGGGCAGGCCGGGAGGGACGGAGTAGAAGTTCCCGTCGAACTGGACCAGGCTTTGCGGGCTGACCGTCCGCTCGACTTCCAGCTCGGCCGGGAACGGCCTCGCCGGGATGTCGAGCATCGGCTCGGCCGTGGCGAGCTCACCGACCGTGGTGGTCACTCCGTCGATGCGGCGCCGCCGCTCGTCCATCCGGACGGCCAGTTTGTCGACTCCGGACTGGGCCTGGACGACGGTCAGCCCGTCGGGGACCGTCCGCCACCAGCGTTGAGCGGCCGAGTGGTTGGCCTTCTCCACCACTCCCTTGCGGTTGCCGCGGCGGGGCGGACAGATATCCACGCCGGCTCCGTAGTACTTGGCGACGGCGGCGAAAGAGGAGGTCACCTGCCCGCTGGAGGGGTAACAGACCGTCGCCATCCGGTCGAAGCGCCAACGGCGGGCCGTCCCGCCGAGTTTGCGCATGACCTCGTCGAGGGCCTGGACCAGGTGAGGGAAGTCCTCGGACTCCGAAAGAACCGCCCGCCACCGGCCCGAATGAGCGAGCGCGCCAACCAGCAGGTGGGCGTGCTCACCCACTCCCCACCCTTCTGGTGGGCTCGGCAGCTCCAGCCAGTCGAACTGGATCTCCTCGCCAGGCGGATGCGCGATCACCGCGACGTTCCTGCCGGTGGAGGCGTGGCAGGGCTCGCAATGCGGGCGAACTTGGTAGCGGCGCAGGGCCCGGGTGAAGGTCGAGTACGCGCCCTCATAGCCGAGTTCGGTCACCTCGTCGAACAGGGTCGAGGCCCACAAATGCGGATCGTCGGCGAGACGTTGGCGGCAGTAGGGCAGGAACGGCACGAACGCATCCGGGCCCTCGCGCCGCTCGCCAGGGGTTCGCTCGCCGTTCAGATAGGCACGGATCGTCTTGCGATCACGGCCCAGATGCCGCGCGATCGCCGAGATCGTCCATCCCTGACGACGCAGAGCATGAGCGTCCACGTCTTCCTCCCGAGTGAGCATTCAGGCCCCCGAACAGGCCGAACTCCTAGCTCACGCAGGCTCTCCACGACACGCCGACACCAGTTCGACACGCCGGGAGGATCACACAATCGATGGGGAGATCAAGAGAGCAGGTTTGCCCCACCCCAGAGCGACAAGTGGGGAAATCCAAATATCCCCATCACCCTGGGTCAGGCATCTGAATACCCAGCTCAACTCCGTCGAGTCCACCCTCGACGTGATCGCCGACTACATCGACGCATAACCCCGGTGGGGGACCAGCAGCGAAGCGGCTGGCCCCCCACCACCACTCTTGAAGGGAGCAGACCGTAGCCCGGCGCCGCTGCTACCCCTCGGACACCTACGACGACGAGTGGGCTCTGATCGAACCCCTGCTGCCGATCCCGGCCTGCGAGACCCCTCGCGGCGGGCGCCCGGAGAAGCACCCGCGGCGCGAGATCGTGGACGCGATCCGCTACGTCGTCGACACGGGCTGCAAGTGGAGGGCCCTGTTCAAGGACTATCCGCCATGGCGGACCTGCTACAACGCCATGGCCCGCTGGGCCGCCGCCGGGGTGATCGGGCAGATCCGCGACCAGCTCCGCAGACGTGTCCGCCGGGACATGGGGCGTTCGCCCGGGGCGGTCGCCACCATCATCGACTCGCAGTCCGTCAAGGCCGCCGAGACCGTCGGCAAGGACTCGCGCGGCTACGACGCCGCCAAAAGGATCAATGGCAGGAAGCGGCATCTCGTCGTGGACACGAAAGGCCTGCCGCTGTTCGTCATGGTCACCCCAGCCGACATGACCGACCGCGACGCGGCCAAGGAAGTCTTGTTCAGGCTAAGGCTCATGCACCCCGAGATCACGATCGTCTGGGCCGACTCCGCCTACGCCGGGCAGCTCGTCGACTGGGCGAAGAAGTACCTGAACCTGACGGTCAAGACCGTCAGCCGGCCGAAGAACGCGGTCGGGTTCGTCGTCCTGCCCCGCCGCTGGGTCGTCGAGAGGTCGCTGGCCTGGGTCATGCACGCCCGCAGACACGCCCGCGACTACGAGCGCCTCGTCCAGCACTCCGAAACCTTGATCACCTGGGCTGCGATCACTCTGATGACCAGGCGCATCACCCGCCGACAGTCCCGCCGCACCAGCCAACCGGCCTCCCGCGAACACACACGGGACTGACCGCGGTCACCGGCGCGACCGCCAACCGCACTTCCCACCAGGCCGCCTCGGTTCAGGTCGCCGTTCGGGGAGCCTGCTCGTTCACGCGGCCCTCCCACGCCCCGACACAGTGGGCGAGATCCTCTGAGAGGTAGATGTGAAACCGGCGTGGCGGGTCGGTGACCGTGGCCAGGTACACCCGCGCGTCTCCTACATCGTGGAGCCCGTCCACGGCCTGAGCCAGGCTCTCCAGCAGACCCGGCTCAGATCCTCCCGACTCCACGATCATGTCCAGCCGGTCGCACCAGATCGCCCACAACGAGCGGGCCGAGGCCGTACTCGAAGAGACCTCCCACCGCGCGCCCGACAGCAGAGCAGCCAAGGCCGCCGGCCCGCTGATGGAACTGTCCCGTGCTAGAGCGGACCTCAACACTTCGAACGTCAAATCGCCGTTCCTGGGTTTGATCTCGGTGCTCAGAACCCGTCGCCCCATCCGAAAGTGATGTTGTATGCACGCTGGAGCGCGTGTCGGCCATGATCCCCATCGGCGTAGGCCCACACGAGGGCTGCGGAGAACCAGAGCAGAAAGACTCCGCCGACGACGCCCAGAGCGACCAGCTTCCCGTTCCAGCTGAGGAGGACCAGGGCGATGGTCACGATGGCCACGCCGAGGTGGGCTCCTCGCGAGTCGAGCAACGCAGTCTTGCGTGCCTCTCTGCGTTCGGCCCGTTCTGCGGCGAAGCGCTCCTCTCGAACAGGCTGCGGTTCGTTCTCGTCGAAGTTCATCTCATCCCCCTGGCGCTGACGCTACATGGACCCATTCCACGTCGGCAGAGAAGTACCAAGGGGACATGGATCAGGTACTGAGAGCTGGTGGCAGACACCCGGAACTTGAATGGGACAGTCTCATGATCGGCCGGACAAGTCCTAGGGGGTTTGTCATGTGTTGTCACTTGACCGCGTCACGGCGTGTCAGTGGTCGGCGGCACCGACATTTCCGTGGAATCCAAAGGCCACAGCAGGTCTGAGGGGTGCTCAAACTAGGTGTTGGACAGCAACATCGTCACCGCAGCCGGGTTCGTACTTTAGCGGGGCGTGGAGGCAACCGCTGCGACCCGGACCTCTGGCGGACCCCGCTTTTCCGCGTTGATGCCCGAACGGGCTTGCGTGGGTCAGGGCTGAACCGGATCTGATGCAGGCTGCCTGTACCCGCCTCCGCATACGCGGAAGACCATGGAGCGGCGGAAGAGGGGATGGCTGCCACCGGACTACGGCCTGCGTGAGCTTCAGCCTCCGCGCTGAGGCTCTGCAATCGTTTGCTTGGGGGTGTCCAGCTGGTGCGGCACTTTGGCCGGATTCCAAAATCTATCCGGGTAGCAGAATGAAGCACCGCAGCACTGGTGGACCCTCCAGGGGGAGACGTCAACCTCTCGTCCTGGCTGTTCGCGTAGAGGACCGTGTCCTGCACTCCTCCTTGGGGAGGAGTGTGGTCTTTGGTTGCGCCTGTTTGGATTGCGCTGGAGGGCTGAGGCCGACGGGGGTGGCGCGTGCTGGGTTTCTTGCTGGAGCTCGTCTTGGGCAGTCTGCTGACGCGGGGTCATGAGAAGCGCAGGGCCAGGATGAAGGCTCGGAGTTTCACGGAGGGAGCGGAGGCGGGTTTCGTTGCCTGCGTCCTTGGTGACCGTCCGTACTGCCGGGATGAGGCGTTGGTTTTCCTCTGGGCTACGGGTTCTACGCTTCATGTCACGCCGACGGAGTTCAGGGACCTTCATCGAAGCGTACTTCCCGCAGCGCGGTTGGAGTTGGTTCGGGTCCGGTCGAGAGGCCGTACGGATTCCCGGTTGGTGCAGTACGGCTGGCAGGTGGCCGAGTGCCGCGACGGTGATGCTGTGGTGCTGGTCGGGTGTGCCCCGGCTTCGATGCGGTATCTGACAGCCAGTCTGAACGCCCAGGAAGTCAGCTAGCGAGATCGTGGCACGGGAGCGAAGCCGGAGGCCCGTACCCGGTCAAACGGCGTCACCTCCCCTGCGGAGCGAAGCGAAATCCCGTCGAACGTCCTGAGCGCAGGGCGGGATCTGGAGCGATCTTCACCCTGGAGGGTCTGATGGAGGCGAAGAGCGTGTGGCCGGAGCTGATGGGAAAGCCGGCGGAGGAGGCCCGCCGGCACATCGGGGCGGAGTTCCCGGAGATTACGGTCCATGTGGTGCCTGAGGGCAGCATGGTGACGATGGACTTCAATGAGCAGCGGGTGAGGCTGTTCGTGAAGGACGGCAAGGTGGTCCGGGAGCCGAGGCGCGGGTAGTCCGTGCTGCCGTCCGCGGGGCGGGCGGGGGTCCTGGAGGCGGAGCCGGGAGGACCGGTTGGGGGAGCGGAGTCAGCCCAGTGGGCAAGAGGCCGGGGCCCCGTGAAGCGGTGGTATTTCCCGTGCGGAGCGCGAAGCCCTGGGGCTGCCTAGCAGGTCCGTTTCTGGTGCAGCGCAGCGGAACCAGAGCCAGGCCGCAGCGAAGCGCGGGACCTCCGGCCCGAAGCGGGTGTTCGGCGCGTAGCGTGTGGTGGATGGGGAGTTGGGGGAAGTCGCTGGTGGATAGTTACTTGGCGGTCGAGCGGGCGTATGGGGCCGGGTTGCCCTTGACTCGTTTCCAGAAGTGGGTGACAAAACACCCGGCCCGGCTGGGTGTCTATATCGCGGTTCCTGTCAGTCTTGGGGGCGTGCTGTTCGCGGATGAGCCCGGTGGGGTGGTGGCGTTGATCTCCGGGCCGGTGCTGGGGGCTGCGTACACCGGTGTGGCTATCGCGGACCGGGCTGTGCGGGTCCGCTTGAGGCGGCGCATGGGGTTCAGGGACGAGGGATGAGCCCGATACGCGCCCCCGCCACTCGCTACTGTTGCCAGCCGGGCCCGCGGAGCGGGCCTTGGCCCTGGAGGCGAAGCCGCAGGGGCCGGAGTGGGAGCGCAGCGGACACTCCAACGGGCCGAAGGCCCGGACCCCGTGAAACGGGGTCGCCTCCCGCGCGCAGCGCGGGGAGTCCTGGTCGGCGAAGCCGACCCGTTGCGTGTGGAGCGCAGCGCAACACGCAACCCAGCTCGAAGCGAAGCGGAGAGCACCGGCCGAAGGCCGGCCCCGGGC
>NZ_JBHVYI010000075.1:0-42965 GCF_042880975.1 Streptomyces sp. NPDC058289 | reverse complement strand
AACGCCCCTCTGCGGAGACGGTCCGGCTGATCAGCAGCGCCCCGTCGTCCAGCTCCGCGCCCTGCGTGAGGCGCCCGTCCGTCATCGTCGTGGTGCGGTCCATCCGCTCCAGGTGCGCGTGGTCGTGGGTGACCAGCACGGTGGCGGTGGAGCGCTCGCGGGTGAGGGTGACCAGCAGGTCCAGGATCGCGGCGCCGCGCTCGTGGTCGAGGGCGCTGGTGGGCTCGTCGACCAGCAGCACGGCGGGATCGTTCATCAGGGCGCGGGCGATGTTGATCCGCTGGCGCTGCCCTCCGGAGAGCTGGTGCGGCCGCTTGTCGGCCTTGTCGGCCAGTCCCACCGCGTCCAGCAGCTCCAGGGCCCGCCGGCGCAGGGCCCGCGCGGGCCGGCCGGAGAGGTGGGCCATCACCTGGAGCTGTTCGGCGGCGGTGAGCGAGGCCAGCAGGTTCGGCTGCTGGAAGACGATGCCGATCTTCTCCCGGCGCAGCGCCGACTTCTCGCCCGCGCCGAGCTGCGAGGTGTCCTGCCCCGCGACGACCACCCGGCCCGCGTCGGGCGTGACGAGGGTGGCGGCGACGGCCAGCAGGCTGGACTTCCCGGAACCGGAGGGGCCGACCACCGCCGTCAGGGTGCCCGCGGGCACCTCCAGGTCGACCGCGTCCAGGGCCGTGAGGCGGCCGTCGCCGTCCGGGTAGGTGAGCGTGACGTCGTGCACGAGCAGGGTCATCGGGCGCTCCCGAGAGCGGTCAGGGGGTCTACGGCGGTGATCCGCCGGATGGACAGGGCGGCGCCCAGCGCGCCGAGCGCGATCATGACGGCGGCCGGGACCAGCACGGTGGCGGCGTCGAGCACGAAGGGCACGTCTCCGCCGCTGATCAGCGCTCCGAAGCCGGCCGCGAGCGCGGTGCCCGCACCGGTACCGAGCGCCAGCATCACCACGGCCTGCCCGAGGGCGTCCTTGAGGAGGTACGGGGTGGAGGCACCCAGTGCCTTCAGCACGGCGATGTCCCCGCTGCGCTGGATGGTCCACACGGTGAAGAAGGCTCCTATGACCAGGGCCGAGATGGCGAAGAGGAACCCGCGCATCAGCTGGAGCGAGCCGTTCTCGGAGGTGTAGGAGCCGATCGCGCTCAGCGCCCCGTCGATGGTCTGCGCCTCGGTGCCGGTGGCCTCGTCCCCGGCCGCCCAGTCGACGGCCGAGCCGTCCAGGGCCACGACGGTGGCGAGGGTGTCGATGGAGGTGCCGGGGTTCCCGACGCGCTGCCAGTCGTTGAGGTCCATCCAGACGACCGGGGTGTGGCTGTAGGCGGCGGTGCCGGAGACCGCGGCCACGGTCAGCTCGACCTGGCCGATCCTGAGCTCGGCTCCGGCGGTCAGCCCGCCGAGCTCCTTGGCGGCCTTCTCCGTGAGGACCACCTGTCCCTGGGTGAGCCCGCTCCCCCGGGGCGCGAGGGAGCCCGCCGGGTCCACGCCGAAGACGGACACACCGGCCGTGCGCTCACCCGAGACGACGTTGGTGGTGCGGATGCCCAGGGGCTGCGCCGAGGTCACCCCGGGCTGCTCCCGCCAGGCCAGCCAGGCCTTCTCGGGCACCTGGGAGTTGGTGAAGGAGACCTTCTGGTCCCCGGCGGGCGCGGCGAACGCGAGGCGGGTGGTGGCGGGCAGGCCGGTGATGGCCGAGATGTTTTCCCGGGCCAGGCCCGCGGTGAGCCCGGACAACAGGCCGACCAGCAGTGTGATCAGCAGTACGACCGACCCCATCAGGGCGAAGCGGCCCTTCGCGAACCGTAGATCTCTCCATGCGACGAACATGTTCCCCACCTTGGTCTTCCGCGTGGACACAAGGCATCGCGCCACAGTAGGGATCCTCGTATCGAAGGGCGCACCAAGACATCAATCCTTTGGTTGACCGGGGCCCCCGGACCCGGACTTACGCTGGTCAGGCCATGACTCCTCCCCTCGCGACGGCCCTCCCCGCACCCGGCGACCCCGGCGTCCGCACCCTCACCCCCGTCTCCCGCGTCCTGCGGCTGTGCCTGCACGCGCTGCTCTTCGGTCTGCTCGCCCTCGCCGCCGGGCGGGCCGTCGCCGACTCCGCGCCGAACGCCGGCTGGGTGATCGCGGCCTGCGCGGTGCTGGCCGCCGTGTACCTCGCGGGCGTACGGACCCCCGCGGTGCACCGCTCGGTGCGCGCCGGGGCGGTGTGGCTGGCCGGATTGTGCGCTGCCTGGGCCGCGCTGCTGGTGGTCTCCCCCGACGGGCTGTGGATCGCCTTCCCGCTGTACTTCCTGGAGCTGCACCTGCTGCGGCTGCGCTGGGGCGTGGCCGCCGTCGCGGTGACTGCGGCCGCGGCGATCGGCGGCTTCCTCGCGCACAGCAGCGCGGTGCCCCCTGGGGCCTTCCTCGGGCCGCTGCTGGGCGGCGCCGTGGCGGTGGCGACCGTACTGGGCTACCAGGCGCTGTACCGGGAGAGCGAGCGGCGCCGCGAGCTGATCGAGGAGCTCATCACGACCCGGGCCGAGCTCGCGGCGGCCGAGCGGAGCGCCGGGATCCTGGCGGAGCGGGAGCGGCTCGCCCGGGAGATCCACGACACCCTGGCGCAGGGCCTGTCCTCCATCCAGCTGCTGCTGCGGGCCGCGGAGCGCAGCCTGCCGGAGGACTCGGCGGCCCTTCCGCACATCGGCCGGGCCCGGGAGGCCGCCCAGGAGAACCTCGCCGAGGCACGACGCTTCGTACGGGCCCTCACGCCTCCGGACCTGGAGCACGGGTCGCTGCCGGCCGCGCTGGAGCGGCTGTGCTCGGGGGCTCCGGGCCCGCGGGTCCGGTTCTCCCTGAGTGGCACCCCGCGCTCCCTCCCCACGCCCTACGAGGTGGCGCTGCTGCGGATCGCGCAGTCGGCGCTGGCCAACGTGGTGCGGCACGCGGAGGCCGGGCGCGCCGAGATCACCCTGACCTTCATGGACTCCTCCGTGACCCTGGACATCGTCGACGACGGCAAGGGCTTCGACCCCTGCGCGGCCTCGTCCGCCCCCTCGGGCGGGGGCGGCTTCGGCCTGCCGGCGATGCGCTCGCGGGCCGAGACCCTCGGCGGCCTGTTCACGGTCGAGTCCGCCCCCGGCCAGGGCACCGCCGTGGCCGTCACCCTTCCCCTGCCCGCGGAGGCCCTGTCATGACGATCCGCCTGCTCCTCGCCGACGACCACCCCGTGGTCCGGGCCGGGCTGCGCGCGGTGCTGGACACGGAGCCGGACTTCGAGGTGGTCGCGGAGGCGGCCACGGCGGAACGGGCGGTGGAGCTGGCCCGCTCCGCCGGGGTCGACGTGGTCCTGATGGACCTCCAGTTCGGCCCCGGCGGCGGCATGCACGGCTCGGCGGCCACGGCCCTGATCACGGCCGGGTCGCCGTCCCCCCGGGTGCTGGTCCTGACCACGTACGACACGGACGCGGACATCCTGGCGGCGGTCGAGGCGGGCGCCTCGGGCTACCTCCTCAAGGACGCCCCGCCGGAGGAACTGGCGGCGGCGGTCCGCACCGCGGCGGCCGGCCAGTCGGCACTGGCCCCGGCGGTGGCACTGCGCCTGATGGACCGCATGCGGACCCCGGCGGAGGCCCTGACCAAGCGCGAGCTGGAGGTCCTCCAGCTGGTCGCGGACGGCCTGTCGAACCAGCAGATCTCCAAGCAGCTCTTCCTCAGCCAGGCCACGGTCAAATCCCACCTGGTCCACATCTACGCAAAACTGGGCGTCGACTCCCGCACCTCGGCAGTGGCCACGGCGGCCACCCGCCGCCTGATCCGGACGCCGTGATCCAGGGGTTTCAGCCGTCCGGCGTTTGAGGACCGGGGTCCGGGGCGGAGCCCCAGGCGGGTCCGGGCGCAGCCCGGGGAACGGTGGAAGGGCGGGTAGGGGACTGCGCCCCGCAGGGCCCACCCACCCGCACCGGGGACCGGCGCCCGAGGCGGGACCGGGGCCGGGCCCGGAGACCGGCCGGGGCGGGGGCCCGGGGGGCCGCCCCCCGCTAAGCCACCCAGTACGGCCGCTCCACCGCCGAAGGCAGCGGCACGCCCCCGTGGAAGGCCTCCGCGAGCCTCCGTACCCCCTCGTCCAACTGCTCCGCCGCCAGGGTGTACGGGATCCGCAGCCGGTGCTCGAAGGTCCCGGGGTCCACCCCGAACCGCGCGCCTCGCCCGATGTTGACCCCGGCCGCCGCCGCCCGGTCCGCCAGCGCGGAGCTGACCGGCTCCCCCAGGTCCACCCAGAGCGAGAGCCCGCCCGGCGGCACCTGCCAGGACCACTCCGGCGTGTGCCGCTCCAGCGAGGCGACGAGCGCCGCCCGCTGCCCGCGCAGCCGCTCCAGCCTCGCGGGCATCGTCCGCTCCAGCCCCTCCAGCAGCGGGAGCGCCACCAGCTGGTCCAGGACCGATCCGGTCATGTCGGCCGTCACCCGTACCGCCGTCAGCTCCGTGATCATCTTGGCGGTGGCCCGGATCCACCCGACCCGCAGCCCGCCCCAGTGCGTCTTGCTCAGCGAGCCGATGGTCACCACGTGATCCGCCCCGCCCTTCGGCGCGAGCGAGGCCAGCGGGGCGGGCGCCGGCACGTCGAGCGCGATGTCGGCGATGGTCTCGTCGACCACCAGCCAGGTCCCGGTCCGCCGGGTCGCTGCCAGCAGCCGCAGCCGCTGCTCCTCCGGCATCAGCGCACCCGTCGGGTTGTGGAAGTCGGGGATCACGTACGCGAGCCTCGGCACGGTCTGGCGCAGCGCGGACTCGGCGATCTCCAGGTCCCAGCCCGCGTCGGAGACGGCGATCGACCCGGTGCGCAGCCGTGCGTGGCGCAGGGCGTCCAGGGCGTTGGCGTAGGTCGGGTTCTCGGTCATCACCCGGTCCCCGGGCCCGCACAGCAGGCTCATCACCAGGGCGAACGCCTGCTGGGCGCCCGCCGTGACGAGGATCTGCTCCGGGCGGGTCGCCAGCCCCCGCCGGGTGAACCGCTCCGCGATGGCGGTCCGCAGGTCGGGCAGCCCGAAGGGGTGGTAGCCGGGGCTGCGGGCGAAGGCCGGGAGCCTGGGCGCGGCCCAGGCCACGGCCTCGGTGAGGCTGTCCTCGGGGGCGCCCATGGCGGCGATGGCGAGGTCGATGCCGGGGTCGCCGTCGACGTGGTAGCCGCCGGCGCCGACGATGGCGTGCGCGCCGACCGGGCGGTGGCCTTCGGGGAGTTCGGTCCAGGTCCCGGAACCTCGGCGGCTGCGGACGTAGCCGCTCTCGCGCAGGAGGTCGTAGGCACCGGTGACGGTGGCCCGGCTGGCGCCGACCGCCTCGGCGAGCTCGCGTTCGGCGGGCAGGCGCACGTGCAGGGCGATCCGGCCGTCGAGGATCAGCGTGCGGACGGCGTCGGCCAGGGCCCGGTAGCCGGGGCGGGCCAGTACCTCCGCCGGGAACAGGGCCGCGAGCTGACGGCTGCCGATCGTTCTGTCCGCCGTCTGGACCACTCGCCCGTTTGCCATGCCAACCTCCCCTGATTGGCTCTGCCTGCCAGGCCAATCCAGGGCCAGACTCGCTGCATTGGCCGCCGATTGGCAAGGAGATGCCGCCGATGTTGACCGACCGTGACGAACGGGCCCTGCTCACCGCCGCCGAGAACCGGATCGCCGAACCGCTGCGCGTGGGGGCCGCGCTCGCCGCCGTACGACGCCTCCTGCGGCGCGAGCGAGAATCGGTGACATGTCACCCCACAGCACCACACCAGCCGAGTACGAGCACGAGCACGAGCGCGAACACGGGCACGAGCACGGGCACGGGCACGAGCACGGGCACCAGCAGCCCGCGGCGGCAGCCGGTCTCTCCGCTCCCCCGGTGATCGCCGGCCTGCTCCTCGCCGCCGGCGGCGGCCGGCGCCTGGGCGGCCGCCCGAAGGCCCTGCTGACCTACCGGGGCCGCCCGCTGGTGGAGAACGCCGTACGGGTCCTGCGCGAGGCGGGCTGCGGCCCGCTGCACGTGGTGCTCGGCGCCTCCGCGGCCGAGGTGCGCGAGCGCGCGGACCTGAGCGGCTGCGTGGTGACGGACAACCCGGACTGGGCCGAGGGCATGGGCTCCTCCCTGCGGATCGGACTCGCCTCGCTGGCCGGTACGGGCGCCCGCGCGGCCCTGGTCTCCCTGGTGGACCAGCCGGGCATCGGCCCGGAGGCGGTGGCCCGGGTCCGAGCCGCCTACCGGTCCCCCGCGAGCCTGGTGGCGGCGGCCTACGACGGCGAGCGCGGGCATCCGGTGCTGTTCGGGGCGGACCGCTGGCCGGACATCGTGGCGACGGCCACGGGCGACAAGGGCGCGCGGGTGCACCTCTCGGCGCACGCGGGTGAACTCACGCTGGTCGAGTGCGGTGACATCGCGGAGGCCTTCGACATCGACACCCCTCCCGACCTGGCACGACTCGCCTGAGCGGGCTGTGACCGCGATGGCACTGAGGGCCACCGGGAACCGGCTGGGAACCGGAATCTGTCGACTCAGAGAATCTCGACATCAACAAACCATTGAACTTCCACCATGAGGAAATTACTATCCACTGGTCAGAAGCGCCCTGAACCCCCAGACGGCGCCCGCGACCGTATCCCGGAACTCTCCACACCCGACGGCACTGCGTGCCGTCCAGCGCGAGCATTCCCCGCGGCCGCCAGGCACCGCCGCTGAAGGAGTGACAGATATGTCCGCACCAGCGCCGTCATCGCTGGCCATCGTCGACGCCGAGCCCCTGCCCCGGCAGGACGAGGTCCTCACCGAGGCGGCTCTCGCCTTCGTCGCGGAGCTCCACCGGCGGTTCGCCCCCCGCCGCGCCGAGCTCCTCGCCCGCCGCTCCGTGCGCCGCGCCGAGATCGCCCGCACTTCCACGCTCGACTTCCTCCCGGACACCGCACAGGTCCGCGAGGGCGACTGGAAGGTGGCGCCGGCCCCGGCCGCGCTGAACGACCGCCGTGTGGAGATCACCGGTCCGACGGACCGCAAGATGACCATCAACGCCCTGAACTCGGGCGCCAAGGTCTGGCTCGCCGACTTCGAGGACGCCTCCGCTCCCACCTGGGAGAACGTGGTCCTCGGCCAGCTCAACCTGATCGACGCCTACGAGCGCCGCATCGACTTCACCGACGCCCGCACGGGCAAGGCGTACGCCCTCAAGCCCGCCGAGGAGCTCGCCACCGTCGTGATGCGCCCCCGCGGCTGGCACCTCGAGGAGCGCCACCTGCAGTTCGAGGGCGGCCCGGCCTCCGGCTCCCTCGTCGACTTCGGCCTGTACTTCTTCCACAACGCCAAGCGCCTCATCGCGCTCGGCAAGGGCCCGTACTTCTACCTGCCGAAGACCGAGTCCCACCTGGAGGCGCGCCTCTGGAACGAGATCTTCGTCTTCGCCCAAGACTACGTCGGCATCCCGCAGGGCACCGTCCGCGCGACCGTCCTGATCGAGACGATCACGGCCGCGTACGAGATGGACGAGATCCTCTTCGAGCTGCGCGACCACGCGGCGGGCCTGAACGCCGGCCGCTGGGACTACCTCTTCTCCATCGTCAAGAACTTCCGTGACGGCGGCGAGAAGTTCGTCCTGCCGGACCGCAACGCGGTGACGATGACCGCTCCCTTCATGCGGGCGTACACCGAGCTCCTCGTCAAGACCTGCCACAAGCGCGGCGCGCACGCCATCGGCGGCATGGCGGCCTTCATCCCGTCCCGCAAGGACGCCGAGGTCAACAAGGTCGCCTTCGAGAAGGTCAAGGCCGACAAGGACCGCGAGGCCGGCGACGGCTTCGACGGCTCCTGGGTCGCCCACCCCGACCTGGTCCCGATCGCGATGGCCTCCTTCGACGCCGTCCTGGGCGAGAAGCCCAACCAGAAGGACCGCCTCCGC
Source organism: Streptomyces sp. NPDC058289 (assembly GCF_042880975.1). Taxonomy (NCBI): domain Bacteria; kingdom Bacillati; phylum Actinomycetota; class Actinomycetes; order Kitasatosporales; family Streptomycetaceae; genus Streptomyces; species Streptomyces sp. NPDC058289. The sequence continues at coordinate 35,074 of NZ_JBHVYI010000075.1, read as the reverse complement.
GAGGACGTCCACGTCGCCCCGGGCGAGCTCATCGCCATCGACTCCCTGGACGCGAAGCCCACGTACGACGGCCTGCGCAACGCCGTCCAGGTCGGCATCCGCTACATCGAGGCGTGGCTGCGCGGCCTCGGCGCCGTCGGCATCTTCGGCCTGATGGAGGACGCCGCCACCGCCGAGATCTCGCGCTCGCAGATCTGGCAGTGGATCAACGCCGGCGTGGTCTTCGAGAACGGCAAGCTCGCCACCGCCGACCTCGCCCGCGAGGTCGCGGCCGCCGAACTCGCCGCGATCCGCGCCGAGGTCGGCGAGGAGGCCTTCGCCTCCGGCAAGTGGCAGCAGGCCCACGACCTCCTCCTCCAGGTCTCCCTCGACGCCGACTACGCGGACTTCCTGACCCTCCCCGCGTACGACCAGCTCATCGGCTGACACCCGGCCTTCGGCTGAATCGCACAGCAGCCGAAAACCCCGGCAGTAACGACAGCGCCCCCGCAGCCTTCCGGCTCCGGGGGCGCTGTCGTGCGTCCCCGGCCCGGGCGTCCGACCGGTCGGCGCCGAACGACCGGTCGGTTGTTACTTGTTCGTAACTTACCTGTACCTAGCGGTAACAACGCGCGGGATGGCACCTTTCCGATTGCCACCGGCCGGAGGTAACCCCCACTTACCCCGCCATGCGCCGGAGTTGTTCCCGGATTCTGCATGGCCGACCGCAGGAGTTCCGCAGTGATCGGAATACGCGTCGACAGCATGGACCGGGCCCGTCGGGTGCGACGACTGGCCGGGATCGGGATGGCGGTGCCGCTCGTCGCCGGGGCCCTGGTCGCCGGAGGTGCCGGTACGGCCGTGGCCGGACCGGGGACCGGACCCACGGCGGTGGTGTCCCTCGGCGACAGCTACATCTCCGGGGAAGCCGGACGCTGGAAGGGCAACAGCCTGACCAACAGCGGGAACCGGACCGGTACCGACCGGGCCTGGGTGAGCGGCAGCAGCTACGACCCCGGCAAGGTCTACGGGGCCACCGCCGGCGGATGCCACCGCTCGGACTCCGCCGAGGTGAAGAGCGCCGGGCCGCTCGCCGATGTCGCGATCAACCTGGCCTGCTCCGGGGCGGTATCGCAGAACGTGTTCCGCGCCTCCAACGGGGGCGTCGCCTTCAAGGGCGAGGCCCCGCAGGCCGATCAGCTCGCCGCCGTGGCCGCGAGCAACAACGTCAAGGTCATCGCGCTGTCCATCGGCGGCAACGACCTCGGCTTCGCCGACATCATCAAGGAGTGCGCGTACGACTTCGTGCTCTGGGGCTCCTACTGCTACGACGACCAGCAGGAGGGTGTGGACGACAAGATCGACGGCGTCATGGCCGACGTCGGCAAGTCCGTGGACGAGGTGCGGGCCGTCATGCGCGGCGCCGGGTACGCCGACTCCTCGTACCGGATCGTGCTGCAGTCCTACCCGTCGCCGATCCCGCGCGGCGCGGAGAACCGGTACACCCAGAGCGACTGGAGCCGGCTCAACACCGGCGGGTGTCCCTTCTGGAACAGGGACTCCGACTGGGCGCGGGACTCCCTCGTGCCGCAGATCGCCGGGCGGCTGAAGGCGGTCGCCGCGGCCAAGGGCGCGCAGTTCCTGGACCTGAAGGACATGATGCAGGGGCGCGAGGTGTGCGCGAAGGCGAGCAAGCAGGTCACCACCGCGGCACCGGCCTCGGCGAAGACGAGCGAGTGGGCACGCTGGATCGACAGCAGCGAGACGCAGGGGCTGGTCCAGGAGTCCATGCATCCGAACTACTTCGGGCAGCTCGCGGCCGGACGCTGCCTGGCGCTGGTCGTGGCCCAGCCGGCGAGCAGCGGCTTCGGCTGCAAGAACACCGCCGGAGCCGACCAGAGCGGGATGTACCTCACCCCCGCGCCGTAGCCGTACGGCAGCGAGGGCCACGACCTCATATTCGGATGATCGCGTGCGGTGTCGGCTGAGATGCTCCCGGTATGACCTCAGTCGGTACCGCTCGCTCCGCCCGTCCGGCGCGGCCCAGTCTCTACATCTCCGTCGACGTCGAAGCCGACGGGCCCATCCCCGGGCCGTACTCGATGATCAGCTTCGGGGCCGCCGTGGCCGGGCGGCAGGACGCGGCTTCGTATACGGCCGCCGATCCGGAACAGGACACCTTCTACCGGGAGTTGCGCCCCATCAGCGAGGCGTACGTACCGGAGGCGCTCGCGGTCAGCGGGCTGGACCGGGACCGGCTGGTCCGCGAGGGCGCCGAACCGGCCGCCGCCATGGCGGAGTTCCGTGCATGGGTACGGGAAGTCTCCGTGGGGGCGCAACCGGTGATGTGCGCCTACCCGGCTTCCTTCGACTGGACCTTCCTGTACTGGTACTTGATGAGCTTCGGCGGCGACAGCCCCTTCGGCCACTCGGGCTGCCTGGACATGAAGACCCTCTACGCCGCCAAGGCCGGGGTACCGCTCCGCGCCGCCGTCAAGGGACGCATGCCGCGCGAGCTGCTATCCCGGCGGCCGCACACCCATCACGCGCTGGACGACGCGGTCGAGCAGGCCGAGTTGATGAGCAACCTGATGGCGTGGGTGCCGCCCGGTCGGGCCGATCAGGCCGGTCGGCCCGGCTAGCCCGTCAGGTCCGGTAGGAGTTCGCGCAGGGGCGTCCGCATGCCCGAGCTGTAGGCCGCGCGGAAGGCCTCGGGGGTGAGGCGGGCGCGGACCGTGTGTTGGACGCGGGGGGCCGAGGCCGCGTGCGGGCGGGTGCGGGAGACCGCGCCGAGGAGGCGGGCGGCTTCGGCGTAGCGGCCCTGGTCCGCCTCCAGTTCGGCGAGGAGTTCCGCCGAGAAGGCCTGCCCGAGGGTGTCGTCCAGCGCGAACTGGGTCCGCAGCGCGCTCAGCAGTTCGCTACGGGCCCGCGCCGGGTGCCCCTCGTGGCGCTGGACCAGGGCGTGGGCGTAGCTCACCCAGGACCGGGCCCACAGGTCGACCGAGCCGTCCGGCGCGCTGCCAGGCGGGCCGTCCTCGACCGGGACCGAGGCCGGGTCCGTACGGGCGACCGCCAGGGTGTGCGCGGCGCGCAGGGCTTCGCGGCCGGGGCCGAACTCCGGATCCGCCGGGAGGAGTTCCAGGCCCTCCCGGTATTCCGCGGCGGCGTCCTCGTACCGGTCCTCCCACAGCGCGATCGTTCCGCGCAGGTGCGCGAGGTACGCCAGGCAGGCGTCCTCCCCCTCGTGCACGGCCTCCGTCCACGCCTCCACCAGCAGGGGGTCGGCGCCGTCCGACTCCCCGAAGGCGGCGACCAGCCACGCCGCGAGCCACAGCGCCCGGGCGGGCCGGGGCGCCGGGTGCACGGCCAGGGCGCGTTCCACGTGCCTGCGCCCCTCCGCCGCCATCCCGCAGGCGGACCACAGGAACCACAGGGACACCGCGATCTCCAGGGCTGCGCCCGGTCCTCCCGCGGCGAGCGGGTTCATCGCCGCGCGCAGCTCGGGGAGTTCCCGCAGGGCGAGGGCGCGCGCCTCGCGCTGCGCACCGGCGCGCCACAGCTGCGCGGCCCGCTCCGCCACCACCCGGCAGCGTTCGCGGTGGCGCCGGGCCGTCGTCGCGCCGTCCCCGGCGGGTCCCTGCGCGAGCCGCCGGGCCGCGTACGCCCGTACGGACAGCGGCAGCCGGTAGCGGCCCCGACCGGCGTCCGCGAGCAGGCCCGGGGCCAGCCGGAGCAGCGCCTCGACGGCCGTGTCCGGGGTGAGCGCACCGAAGCCGCACACCTCGGCGACGGCCGCCCGGTCGAAGGAGCCCGCGAAGACGGAGAGCCGCTCCCAGAGCAGCCGTTCGGCGGGCGAGGCCAGCCGGAGCGAGCGTTCGGCGTCGACCCGGGTGCTGCGGCCCGCGCCCCCGGCGAGGAAGCCCAGCGGGTCGGAGCCGAGCCTGCGGAGCGCCTGCGCGGGCGCGAACTGGTGCGAGCGCCCCGCCGCGAGCTCCAGTGCCCCGGGGATCCCGTCGAGTGCCCGGCACAGTGCGGCCACGGCGCCCGCGTTGCGGTCGGTCAGCTCGAAGAAGGGGTCCGCGCCGCGCGCCCGCTCCGCGAAGAGCCGTACGGCCGCGTAGCCGGCGACGTCCGCCACCGGAAACCGCCGGGCGGGGTCGGGCGCACCGAGCCCCGGCAGGGCCGACGGGGACGAGGGCAGCGGCTGCACGGACGGAGCGGTCGGTACCGACAGCGGCGGTACGGCGAGTACCGCCTCCCCGGCGATCCGCAGCCTCCGCTGCGACGTGGCCAAAATCCGTAGCCCCGGCAGGCGCAGCAGTCCGGCCGCGAGCCTCGCGCCGGCCTCCCCCAGCTGTTCGCAGCCGTCGAGCACGAGCAGCGCCTCACGCCCCGCGAGGCGGTCGGCGAGGTCCGCCCGGAGACCGTCCCAGCACCGCTCGGGCAGGCCCGCGAGCTCCACCCAGACGGCGTCCAGGCCGTCCCGGTCGCCCAGGGTGCGGACGGTGCGCACCGCGAGCCGGGTCTTGCCGATGCCGGCCGGTCCGGTGAGCGTGACCAGGCGTTCCGTGGCGAGCAGGGAGGCGAGGGCGGTGAGCTCCCGCTCCCGCCCGATGAAGCTCGACAGTTCGGCGGGCACCGCCTGCCGCACGCCCGAGCCGGCCTCCCCCACACATCCTCCTGCTCTGTCCTACACGTGCGCACCGCGATGTGGTCAACAGTTGAACGCACAAAGAGAGATGATCGGCTCATAATCCCGTTGTCCCGTCACCGACCGGGAGAACCACCAAGGGGAGGGTATGAACTCGGCCATTTCCGCCATCGACGACACGGATCGGGCACTCGTCCACGCACTCCAGCTCGCACCCCGCGCGAGCTGGGAGCTGCTGGGTCCGGTCCTCGGCGCGCGCCCGGACACCCTGGCGCGCCGCTGGGAGCGGCTCACCGGGTCCGGCGAGGCGTGGCTGAGCGGACTCGGGCTGCGCACCGGCGTCACGAAGCCCTGTATGGCGTGGGTGGAGGTCACGTGCACCGCGGGCACCTCGCCTTCGGTGGGGGACGTGCTCGTGGCGGATCCGCACGCCCTGGGGGTCGAGCACACCACCGGGGGGCGGGACCTGCTCGTCTTCGTGGCGGTGCCCGACCTGCCGACGCTGTACGCCTACCTGTCCTGCCGGGTGCAGCGGATCCCGGGCGTGGTCGGCACCCGTACCTCGATGGTGACGGCGGTGCACTACGCCCCCGACCGCTGGCGCCTGGACCAGCTGACCCCGGGCCAGATCGGCCTGCTGACCCGGCGGACCCGACGGCCGGCGGCTTCCGCCGCCCCGGACCGGCCCGCGGTGGCGCCGCTCCAGGAGGAGGACCGGCCGCTGGTCCTGGCCCTGGCCTCGGACGCGCGGCGCTCCGTGGCCTCGCTGGCCCGGGAGTTCACGATGAGCGAGTCGACCGTACGGCGTCGGTTGGCGCGGCTGGAGGGCGGGCAGAGCCTGCGCTACAGCTGCGCGCTGACTTCGGCGCTGTCGGGCTGGCCGGTGTCGGCGACGCTGTGGGCGGAGGCCTCCGAGTTCGAGCTCGCCGACTGCGCGGCGGTCGCCGCGGGGCTGCGCGAAACCCGTATCTGCATGTCCGTCAGCGGCCCCTGGAACTTCATGATCAGCGCCCGGCTGCGCACGGTGGAGGACCTCTCCCGCTACACGGCGGAGCTCACCCGGCGGCTGCCGGGCCTGCGCATCACGGACTCGGCGGTGGCCCTGCAGGTCCGCAAGACGGAGGCCCAGGAACTGGACCGGCGCGGCCATCGCGTGCGCACGGTCTCCCCGGACATCTGGTCGGACCCGGTCCCCGCCGATTCCGGCCTCGTCGGCGCGTGAGGCGCGGGGGTCGCACCGAAGACGCGTACGGCGGTGCGGACGCCAACCCCGCAGTGGGTGACGTACGCACCGCCGTGTCCCGCGCACGGACCGGGAACAGCCCGGTCAGTGCACCAGTACCGGATCCGGGGCGGCCGAGGCCGATCCCTTCTTGGCACCGAGGTGATTGAAGGCCAGGTTCAGCACGATGGCCACGACGCAGCCGGTGCTGATGCCGGAGTCGAGCACGACCAGCAGGTCCTCGGGGAAGGCGTGGTAGAAACCGGGGGCTGCGATCGGGATCAGGCCTATGCCGAGCGAGGCCGCGACGATCAGGGCGTTCTCGCCCTTCTCCATGGCCGCGCCGGCCAGGGTCTGGATGCCGCTGGCGGCCACCGAGCCGAAGAGGACGATGCCCGCGCCGCCGAGGACCGGCAGCGGTACGACTCCGATGACGGAGGCGGCGATGGGACACAGGCCCAGCAGGATCAGGATGCCGCCGCCGGCCGCGACGACGAAACGGCTGCGGACCTTGGTCATGGCGACCAGACCGATGTTCTGTGCGAAGGCGCTGCACATGAACCCGTTGAACAGCGGGCTGAGCGCGCTGCCCAGGGTGTCGGCGCGCAGGCCGCCCTCGATGGTCTTCGCGTCCGCCGGACGGCCGACGATCTTGCCCAGCGCGAGGATGTCGGCGGTGGACTCGGTCATGCACACCAGCATCACGATGCACATGGAGATGATCGCGGCGACCTGGAACTGCGGCGCACCGAAGTGGAACGGCGTCGGGAAGCCGATGAAATCGGCGTTCCTGACGGCGTCGAAGTTCGTCATGCCCAGCGGCAGCGCGATGAGCGTGCCGGCGACCAGCCCGAGGAGGATGGAGATCTGCTGGAGGAAGCCGCGCAGGAACTTGCGCATCAGCAGGACGATCGCGAGGGTGACCGCGGCCATGGCGATGTTCTTCATCGAGCCGTAGCCGGCGGCGTGACTGTTCCCGCCCTGCGACCAGTTGAAGGCCACGGGGAGCAGCGAGACGCCGATCAGGGTGATGACCGTTCCGGTGACGACCGGTGGGAAGAACCGGACCAGTTTGCCGAAGTACGGGGCGGCGAAGAACCCGAGGATTCCGGCGACGATGATCGCGCCGAAGATGATCGGGATGGCGTTGTCGCCCTCACCCTTTCCGATGGCGATCATCGGGGTCACGCCGGCGAAGGAAACGCCGTTGACGAAGGGGAGTTTGGCGCCGATCTTCCAGAACCCGAGGGTCTGGAGGAGGGTGGCGAGTCCTGCGGTGAAGAGCGAGGCGCCCATCAGAAAGGCGGTCTCGGTGGCGGAGAGGCCTACGGCCGGTCCGACGATCATGGGCGGGGCAACCACACCCGCGTACATGGCGGCTACGTGTTGGAGGCCGCTGGTGAACATTTTCAGCGGCGGCAATGTCTCGTCGACCGGGTGCTTCCCCCCTGAGTCGACAGAGGCCTGCGGTACTGCGACTGCGTCTTTGCGAAACCTGGGCGCCTGGGCCACGGCTTCCTCCGAACTGTTTAACACGCCGGCAGGGACGTGATGTGTCTGGGAGGTGGTGCGAAAGCTGTGCGAGTCGAGCCGTTATGGAGTTGTGGGTGCTGCGAATGCTTGTCCCAAGGGGTGCGGAAACGGTTCGCCCGAGGCGTTCCACGCGAAAACGGAAAATGAGCTGGCGGTGCCGTAGCAGTGGCGCGGTACAGGAGCTGCGGACGCGTGGCACGAGCTGCGGGGCTCATGGCACGAGCGGCGGAGCGACTTGCACGAGTCACCGCTCCCGGGGCGCCCTCGGAAAAACCTCGGGCGCTACCCGGGAACAGCTGCCGCGGACCCCGCTCGGGTCCGCGGCCGCCGGGCGCGGGGGCGGCCCCCCCCCCCCGACCCCCGCCGGGTGTGGCGCCGGGGGTCCGGGGCGGGGCCCCGGGAAACGGTGAAAGGGCGGGGCGGGGACCAGCTCCGCGCAGCGGCGACCGCGCCCGCGAGGCCATCGTCACCCGGACGGGGTGGGGCCCCGAAAATGCCCTCTCACCGCACCCCACCTGCGAGAACGCCCCGCCACCCCATCCCCCGGACGCCAATCTGACACCGCATCAGCAGGCGCCCGCCCAGCCGCCCGGGTTACCTCGGAGAACACGACCCCGTGTCCACAGGAGACCCTCCATGCGTCGACGCACCGCCCACGTGCTCACAGCCACCGCGCTGACCGCCGTCGCGTTCGCCGGACCGGTGGCCGGCGCGGTCGCCGCCGCGGACCTGGGCATGACGGGCTTCCGGATGACGGGCTTCGCGGCCGGCGACTTCGCCCCGCTGGAGATCTGGCCCAAGTCCGCCGCCCCCGGCACCACCGTCACGGTGAACACGAAGGCCTGCGGTCCCGGCAGCCACGCCGAGGGCGACGCCACCACCGTCGGGGGCGGCCGCTTCAAGCTGGCCCCGGGCACCCACAAGGAGGTGGTCGTGGGACAGTTCCAGGTCGCCCGCGGAACCCACCCCGGCACCCACTCGATCGGCGCCACCTGCGCGAACGGCAAGTTCGCCACCGGCGACCTGATCGTCACCGAGCACGACCGCGCCCCCCAGGGCCACGTGCGCACCGGGGTGGGCGGTGGCACGACCACCACCACCGACCCCGCCAAGATCGCGGCGGGAGCGGCAGTGCTGGCCGCAACCGCCGTCGGCGGTACCTGGTTCCTGCGTCGCCGGGCGAGCGGCACGCGGAACTGACGGACGCCCACCGCGGCTCCGGCCGCGGTCCGACCGGTACCGTCCCCCGTCGCCCGCCCCGCGAGGTCCCCCCCGTTCGCGGGGCCGGGCGACGGGCAGTCACCACGTTCGCGTCACCCGTCACCAAGCCGAGGGGGCCGCATGGCAGAGGCACGCCGCGCCCGCGCCCGCGCCGGCGGGCTCGTCGCGCTCGCCACCTGCATCGGCGTCTGGCTCATCGGCAGCGGCTCCGGCGAGCCCGTCCGGCCTCCGCTGCCCTCCCCCGGTGAGGCGCTGAGCGCCCAGGCCCGGTTCCCCGGCGCCATCGCCGCGCTCCCCGGCTCCCCTCCCACCCGGATCCGGATCCCGTCCATCCGCGTGGACGCCCCGCTCACCGGGCTCGGGCTGCAGGCCGACGGCAGTCTCGAAGTACCGCCGCCCGCCCGCCGGGACCTGGCCGGCTGGTACCGCGAGGGCACCACCCCGGGCGCCACCGGCACCGCCGTGGTCGCCGGGCACGTGGACAACGCCACCGGGCCCGCGGTCTTCTACCACCTCGGCGCGCTGCGCCGGGGCGCCCTGATCGAGATCGCCCGCGCTGACGGACGTACGGCCGTGTTCACCGTCCACGCGGTGGAGGTCTACGACGCCAAGGCCTTCCCCGACTCCCGCGTGTACGGGTCCGCACCGCGCGCCGAGCTCCGCGTCATCACCTGCGGCGGGGGCTTCTCCCCGCGCACCGGCTACCAGGGCAACGTGGTCGTCTTCGCCCACCTGACGGGCACGTTCTAAACGAGCACGGCCTACCCGGGCACGGCCTACCCGGTGCGGACGACGGCCTGGTCGCCGTGGGGTCCGAACAGGTGCAGGATCTCCACCACCGCGCCTTCGGCGGGGCCGAACCAGTGGGGTTCGGCGGTGTCGAACTCGGCGACCTCTCCGGGGCGCAGGGTGAGGCTCCGCTCGCCGATGACGAGGTGGAGCTCGCCGGCGAGCACGTAGAGCCATTCGTAGCCGGCGTGGGTCACCCGTTTCGGCTCCCGGTACGCGAGCACCTGCTTGAAGACCTGGACCCGGCCGGGGTACGTCGTCAGGGGGACCAGGACGCTCCCGTCCCTGCGGCGGGGCTTCAGGTGGACGCGCGCGTCACCGGTGACCGGGGCCGCCACGAGCTGGTCGAGGGCGACGCGGTGGGTTCGCGCGAGCGGGATGAGCAGTTCGAGGGTCGGACGCCGTTTGCCCGACTCCAGGCGGGAGAGCGTGCTCACGGAGATCCCGGCGGCCCGGGAGAGGGCCTCCAGGGTGAGGCCGCGCTCGCGGCGCAGCGCCCGCAGTCGCGGGCCGATGGCGTCGAGGGTCCGCGCGAGTTCGGCTTGTTCGGCGTCCTCGGCGTCTTCGGCGTGATCGGCGTGATCGGCGTCCCTGTCCATGGGGCCATTTTGCGGTATCGGCAAATTTCCTGGGCCGCGGCCGCCGCCCGGTCCGAGCATGGGCCGACATCCGAAGCCGGCGGCCGACAGGTCGTCGCGGACCCGAGGCGGACCCCATGACCACGACGATCCCGGCCGGGACGGCCCCAGGGCCCGCCCTCGGCGCGCGCCGACGGTGGACGGTACTGGCCGTCTGCGCGCTGAGCATGTTCCTCATCGGAGTGGACACCACCATCGTCAACGTGGGGCTGCCCGCGATCGGGCGGGGCCTGGGAACGGACACCCGCGGTCTGGAATGGGTCGTGGACGCCTACACCCTGGTCCTCGCCAGCCTCCTCATCGCCTCCGGCGCCCTCGCGGACCGCTTCGGACGCCGTCGGGTGTTCCGGTGCGGGCTGGCCGTCTTCGGTCTCGCCTCCCTCGCCTGCGCCCTCGCTCCGTCGCTGGGCCTCCTCGTCGCGGCGCGGGCCGTCCAGGGGGTCGGGGCCTCCATGCTGAGCCCGGTGGCCCTGGCGATCGTGGTCAACGCGATGCCCGACCCGCGGGAGCGGGCCCGGGCCATCGGCATATGGGCCTCGGTCTTCGGGCTCAGCATGGCCGCGGGCCCGGTCATCGGCGGGGCCCTCATCGCGGCGCTCGGCTGGCGGTCGGTGTTCTGGATCAACGCCCCGGTGGTCGTCGGCGCGCTCGTCCTGGTGGCGGTGTTCGTGCCGGAGTCCCGCGGACAGCGGGCCCGGCGGCTCGACCTGCCCGGCCAGCTGCTCCTCACGACGGCCCTGTGCGTCTCGGTCGGCGTCCTGATCGAAGGCCCCCGCATCGGCTGGGCCTCCCCCGCGGCCCTGGCCTGCTACGCCGTCGCCGCGGCGGCCACGACCGCCTTCGTCCGGGTCGAGCTCCGCCGGCCCGAGCCCCTGATCGACCTCGGGCTGTTCCGGCGGCCGCCCTTCGCCTCGGCGGTCCTGGGCGCGGTGGCGGTGTTCGCCGCGCTGAGCGTGAGCCTGCTGCTCACCACCCTGTACTTGCAGGACGCCCGCGGCTGGACGCCGCTCGCGGCCGGCGCCGCGACCCTGCCCATGGCGCTCGGGGCCACCGTGTGTGCGCCCTGGTCGGGCAGTCTGACGGGGCGCCTGGGGCCGCGGCGACCGCTCCTCCTCGCGGGCGGGTTCACCGCGGCGGGCGGGCTCTGCATGGTGGGCCTGGGCCCGGACCCGAGCGTGCCGCTGCTCCTGTCGGCCTACCTGCTCATCGGCATCGGGTTCGGCTTCGCCAACGCCCCGCTGACCCACACCGCGGTCGGCGGACTCCCGCCGTCCCGCGCCGGTGTGGCCGGGGCCGTCACCTCCACAGCCCGCCAGATCGGATCGGCGGTGGGCATCGCCGTGGCGGGAGCCCTGGCAGCGGGCGTCGCTCCGGACGACCTCGCCCGGGCGTCCCGACCGGGCTGGCTCCTCGTGACGGCCTGCGGACTGTCCCTCTTCGCAGTGGCCCGGGCCGCCTCCCGGAAGGAGCCGGGGGCTTAAGGCCGGGTCCGGCACTCGGACGCAACCGTGAGGACCGCCTCGCACGCCACGACGCCCGCCCCGATCTGCATCGCGGTCGAGTCGCGGCTCACATCGAGCTGCTGCACCGCGGCCCGCATCGCGGACAGCGTCGCGTAGGGGAAGCAGTCCCCGTGCACCAGCACGACGTCGGCGGCCACCCGGACCTTGACCGACCGCTTCGAGTCGTCCGTGTCCAGCTTCGACCACTGGCGGAAGAGCTCCTCGGCCGTCTGCCGCACCTCGGCGCAGGACGGCTCGCCCTTGCTGTCCGTCCGGCCACCCGTCCGGCCGCCCGTCCGGTCCCCCACCACGTATCCGCCCCCGGCCAGCACCACGGCAACAGCCGAGGCCAGGGCTAGCGTCCACCCTCGTCTCATGGGTGGTCACCCTAGGGTCTGTACGGCGCTTCGCGTCAGGTCCGGCCCGATCGACAGGCCCTAGGCCGGGAACGCGTACCAGCGGCGGTGGACGTACGGCTCGACACACAGGACCGCGGCGCCCGCCACGGCTCCCACCAGGAGCGAGGTCCAGCCGCCCCCGGCGGCGAGCGCAGCGGCGCAGGCGGCGGCCACGACCAGCGGCCGGGCCAGGGTGAGCGGGCCGAGCCCGACGACCATGGCGAGGGTGCCGGCCCGGTACGGCAGGGCGAAGTAGGAGGCGAGCGAGAGCCCGACGGCGAGGGCGTAGGCCCCGATCGGGACGAGGAAGCCGATGCCGCCGTCGGCGAGGGCCCCGTACGCCCGGTCCGGGTCTTCGGCGAGCAGCAGGACGGCGCCCGCCGTGAGGGCGGGGGCGAGCAGGAGGACGGCGCCGACCGACAGCCCGCGCAGGGCCGCGCGGACGACGGCACGGTGCTTGCGGATCCGGGCGTCCCGGCCGGCGTAGGCGCGGAAGCCGCTGAAGGCCGCGTCGACGAGGCCGAGGGCGGCGAGGGGCCAGGCCGGGTTCATCGCGCGGCCCCGGTCCCGGCGCCGGCGGCGGACCAGGCCGCGGCGTCGTGCCCGGGCGGTCCGCCGCGGGTCAGCTGCTCCGCGCCGACGAGCCGGCGGGAGGAGCGGCCGAGGGCCTGGCGCAGCGGGTCCTCCAGGTAGGGCCGGATGCCGAGGACCGGGCGCAGGGTGGTGCAGAAGGGGTTGGACAGGCCGCGGGGTTCGTAGAGCAGCGGCCGGATGCCCGGTACGGTCGCGGCGCGCAGCAGGGTTTCGTCCGAGTGGGCGCGCCGGGCGGAGACGACCCCGTCGTGGCGGCCGAGCGGATGGCGCATGCGGGCGCGGTGGAACATCCAGGCGCCCAGGGGTGCCAGCCGGGTGGCGGCGATGTCGAAGTGGCAGAAGGCGAGTGCCTGGGAGTCGGCCTGGGCCTCGAAGAACTCCGCGAGCGCGGGGCCGCGGAAGTGGTGCAGCACTCCGGTGGAGACGTAGACGGTGGCGACCTCCGGCAGGTCGAAGGCGTTGCCGTGGACGAACCGGCAGTCGAGCCCCTCGGCGCGGGCCAGCCGGTCGGCCTCGGCGACGAGCGCGGCGTCGAGGTCGACGCCGATCAGCTCGACGTTGGGGCCCAGGGCGCCGGTGGACGCCAGCCAGCGGACGAGGTAGCCGAGCCCGGATCCGATGTCGACCAGGCGGAACCGGCCGCGGCGGCCCGCGATCTCGCGGATGGCCTCGAACAGCGGGTCCAGTACGTGCACCAGCCGTTCCCCGACGCGCAGCTCCTCGCTGAGCCGCTGCAGCTCGGTGTGGACGCCGATCATCAGCCGGTCCACGGCGAGCGGGTCGAGCACGTCGTCCGGGCCCGCCGGCAGTCCGGCGACGATCCGGGCGGCGCGCGGATCCCCGGCCTCGTCGAGCCGACGGACCACATCACCCCGACGCACCGGCAGCCGCGCCCCGCTGAGCGGATCGGTGACGGTGATCAGGTCGGATATCTCAAGGTGGGGCACACTCGCAACTTTATCCCCCGCCGGCCGGTCAGCCGCAGGTCAGCCCCACTGTTCGAAGCCCAGCTTCAGCACCAGGGCTCCGACGACCGTCAGGAGGACTCCGCGGACGAAGCCGCTGCCCTTCCGCAGCGCCATCCGGGCGCCGATCATGGCGCCGGCCAGATTGAACACGGCCATCAGTGCGGCCAGTTGCCACAGCACCATGCCCTGGTAGGCGAACATGGCGAGCGCTCCGGCGTTGGTGCACACGTTGACGATCTTCGCCGTGGCGGAGGCCGTGACCAGGTCGAGGTGGAGGAGGGCCGTCAGCGCGAGGACCAGGAAGGTGCCGGTGCCGGGGCCGATGAGCCCGTCGTAGAAGCCGATGCCGAGGCCTGCCAGCGCGATGGTGAGCAGAACGCGTTGACGGCTGACCGGTGCGGCTCCGGGAGCGACGCCGAAGGCGGGGCGGAAGAGGACGAACGCCGCGACGACCACCAGGACCACCATGATCAGCGGGCGCAGCGCGTCCTTGCTGATGCCGCCGGCCAGGGCGGCCCCGCCCATCGAGCCGGCGAGGGCGGCCAGACCGATGCGGACGGCGAGCTTCACGTCCACCGGGGTCTTGCGCAGGTACGAGACGGCCGCGCCGGAGGTCCCGACGATGGCCACGGCCTTGTTGGTGCCGAGGACGGTGGCGGGGTGGGCGTTCGGCAGGCCGAGGAGCAGGGCGGGCAGGAGCAGCAGGCCACCGCCGCCCACGACGGCGTCGATCCAGCCGGCGGCGGCCGCGGCCACGCACAGCACGATGATCATGGTTGTCGATATGTCAGGCACGGCCCGACCTTATGGACCGGTTGGGTGCAGAGGCCATCAATCCCCGGAAACTTGCGCAAAGGTTGAGCTTTGCCTGGCCGGAGCCCGGTCCGGGGCCACGGGAGCCGACGGATCCACCGCCACCGTCAGCACGCTCGCGGCCAGCACACTGGCCAGCCCGAGCCCGGCCGCCAGCCGCCGGGCGGGCGGTACGGATCCCAGCGCGGCCAGCACCGCCTGCGCCGGGGAGGTACGGGGCCTGCGGTGCCGGGCCGCGGCCGCGGGGACGGACCGCGGACCCTCCGGCCGGTCCGAACCCAGCCCGTCCGGCGTTTGAGGGCCGGGGTCCGGGGCGGAGCCCCGGGGAACCGGCGAAGGGCGGGTAGGGGACAAGCCCCGCGCAGCGGCAAGGGACACGGGCAGGGTGACGTGCAGCGGGTGACGCACGGGGCGGCGACCTCTCGGGTGCGAGTGCGAGTGCGGGGGCGGGGGCGGGGGCGGGGGCGGGGGCGGGGGCGGGACGGAATCGGGCGCGGGCTCAGAGCCCGAAGCACTCGGCGTGGATCCGCCCGGCCGGCACCCCGGCCCGCAGCAGCGCGGACTGGGTGGCGTCCGCCATCCCGGGCGGTCCGCACAGGTACACGTCGTGCTCGGCCAGCTCCGGGACCAGCGCGGCCAGCGCCTGCGGAGCCAGCGGGTCGAAGGCGGCGCCCGACGGCCCGAGCAGGTAGTGCAGACCGGCCTGCCGTTCGGCGGCGATGGCCTCCAGCTCGGAGCGCAGGACGAGGTGCTCCTCGGCGCCCGCCCGGTAGAGCAGGGTGATGTCCCCCGGCCCGCCGGGCAGGGTCTCGAACAGCGCCCGCATCGGGGTGATCCCGACCCCGCCGGCGATCAGCAGCACCTTGGTCCGCGTCCGCCGGGCCGCGGTGAGCGCCCCGAAGGGCCCGGTGGCGAGGACCCGGGTGCCGGGACGCAGCCGGCGGATCCGGCGGGAGTGGCCGCCGAGGGCCTTCACGGTGATGCGCAGGGTGTCCCCGCGGACCGGCGCCGACAGCGAGAACGGCAGCGCAGTGTGCCACAGCCGGCGTTGGAGGAACCGCCAGCGCAGGAACTGCCCCGGCTCCGCGCGCAGCTCCGCGAGGTGCTCCCCGTAGACGAGGACGGAGACCACCCCGGGCCCCTCCACGCGGACCTCGGCGACGCGCAGCGCGTGCCGCAGGGCCTGGCGTACGGGGACCACGGCCCGGTACCAGAGCAGCAGGACGGCGACCACGGCATGGGCGAGGGCCCAGAACCAGGCGACGAGGGCCAGGTCGGGCCCGGCGAGCTGGTGCCCGAAGGCGAGGGCGGCGGCGAGGTACACCAGGAGGTGGACCCCCCGCCAGGTTTCGTGGCTGACCCGGCGGCGTACGGAGCGGGCGGAGGTGACGCCGACGGCGACCAGGAGGACGGTCCCGGCCGCCGCGGCGGCCAGGGCCGGATATCCGAGCAGCTCCCGAACCGCCGAGAGCACGTCGACCCCCTCGTGCACGGCGTAGCCGCAGAGCGCGAAGAGCGCGTGCCCGAAACAGAGCAGCAGGACGTGGCGGCCGCCCAGCGCGTGCCAGCGGGCGAGCCGGGCCGCGCCCACCCCGTGCTCGACGGCGGGGACCCGGGCCATGAGGAAGAGCAGGACGAGCACCCCGTACCCGGCGAGCAGGCCGGACAGGTGCGCGGCGGTCGCGAACAGCGCGTCGAGCCGGGCCGAGGGCCGCACCTGGGCGGCCCACAGCAGGGCGACGGTCCCCGCCCCGCCGAGCATCCCGCCCTTGACCCGAACCGCCACGTCTCGCTCTCGCATACGGCCACGCTACGGGCGCTCCGGCAGGCTCTCCGGCCTCCCGGTGATCCTTAAGGCGGCCTTGAGGAAGGCCTCACGGGCCCTTAACCCGCGCGCTGAGGTCGGCGTTCCGTCAGGGAAACAACGGCGATGCCGTGGGGAAACAGCGGCCGCGCACTCTCGTGTCATGACCTCGGAACAGCAACGCGTGGTGGTGATCGGCGGCGGCCTCGCGGGCCTGCGGCTCGCCGCCCGGCTGGGCGGGGACGTACGCGTCCTCGGCGAGGAGGAGCACGTTCCCTACAACCGGGTCCTCCTCGCGGAGGTCCTGGCCGGCCGGTACGCGCCGGAGGTGACGTCCCTCCCGGCCCCCGGCCCGGCGCTGCGCCGGGGCGTGCGGGCGGTACGGATCGACCGGGCGGAGCAGGTGGTGCACTGCGACGACGGAACGGTCGAGCGGTACGGCACCCTCGTCCTGGCCACGGGATCGAACCCGGTCCTCCCTCCCCTCCGCGGCCTGTTCGAACCCGAAGGCCGGGAACTCCCCGCCGGGGTCCACGCGTTCCGCACGATGGACGACTGCCTGGCCCTGTCGGCGGCCGTACGTCCCGGCGTGCGCGCGGTGGTGATCGGCGGCGGCCTCCTCGGCGTCTCGGCGGCCCGCGCCCTGGCCGAGCGGGGCGCGCAGGTGGTCCTCACCCAACAGGGCGAGCGCCTGATGGAACGGCAGCTGGACGCGGAAGCCTCGGAGCTCCTGCACACGCACCTCACCGGCATGGGCGTGGAAATCCACACGGAATGCCGCGTCCGCGGCCTGTCGACGACGGCCTCGGCAGTCCGGCCGCACCCTGCCGGCGGCATCACCCGGAACCCGGCCCCTCCGGCGTTCGAGGAGCGGGTCCGGGCAGAGCCCGGAACGCCCCGCAGGGCACCCAACCCCGCCCCGGGCCCCCGCACGGTCACCGGTGTGGAGCTCGCCGACGGCTACCGCCTCGAGGCCGACCTCGTCGTACTCGCCTGCGGAGTCCGCCCCCGCACCGGCCTCGCCCTGGCCGCCGGCCTCGACGTCCGCACGGGCATCCTCGTCGACGACGAGCTCCGCACCAACGACCCCCGCATCCACGCCGTCGGCGACTGCGCCGAGCACGCGGGCCGGGTGTACGGCCTGGCCGGCCCCGCACTCGAACAGGCCGACGCCCTCGCCGGAGTCCTCCTCGGAACCGGCAAGGGACTCACCGCGGACCCCGCCTACAGCGGGACCCGCGCCCTGACCCGCCTCACCCTCACCGCCGGCGGTGACCGGCCCCTCGACCTCGCCGCCTTCGGCGAGACCACCGCGCTTCCCGGCGACGACGTGGTGCGGCTCGCCGACGCCACCCGCCGCACCTACCGCAAGGTCGTCATCCGCGGCGACCGCCTCGTCGGCGGGGTCCTGCTCGGCGAACTCTCCAGCGTGGGCGCCCTCGCCCGCAGCTGGGAGGACGGCGCCCCCCTCACCGACCAGCACGGTCTCACCGACCTGCACCACCTGCTCACCGACGACGGAGGCTCCTGATCATGGCCGCAGCCACGCCCCATCCCGCCCCGGCCACCACCCAGGCCACCGCCACCACCGCCACCACTCCCGCAACCCTGCCCGCCCTCGTGCTCATCGGCCACGGCATGGTCGGCCAGCGCTACCTGGAGGCGCTCGCCGAACTCGGCGCCACCTCCACGCACCGGATCACCGTGCTCTGCGAGGAGCCGCGGCCCGCCTACGACCGCGTGCACCTGACCTCGTACTTCTCCGGCAGCACCCCCGAGGACCTCTCCCTCACCCCCGCCTCCTTCATGGAGGAGCACGGGATCGCCCTGCACCTCGACGACCCCGCCGAGACCATCGACCGCGACGCCCGCACCGTCACCTCCCGCTCGGGGCAGGTGTTCCCGTACGACGTGCTCGTGCTGGCGACCGGCAGCTACCCCTTCGTGCCGCCCGTCCCCGGCAAGGACGCCCCGGGCTGTTTCGTCTACCGCACCATCGAGGACCTCCTCGCGATCGAGGAGTACGCCAAGACCCGGACCACCGGCGCCGTGGTCGGCGGCGGCCTGCTCGGGCTGGAGGCCGCCGGCGCGCTCAAGGGCCTCGGACTCGCCACCCGCGTCGTGGAGTTCGCGCCCCGGCTGATGCCCGTCCAGGTCGACGAGGGCGGCGGCGCGGCCCTGCTGCGCACCATCGAGAACATGGGGCTCACCGTCCACACGGGCGTCGGCACCCAGGAGGTCCTCACCGGCGAGGACGGCTCGGTCAGCGGCATGAAGCTGTCCGACGGCTCCAGCGTCGACACCGACCTGGTGGTCTTCTCCGCCGGTGTCCGCCCCCGCGACCAGCTCGCCCGCGAGAGCGGCCTCACCGTCGGCGAACGCGGCGGCATCGCCGTCGACGCCCGCTGCCGCACCTCCGACCCGCACGTCTACGCCATCGGCGAGTGCGCGCTCGCCTCCGACGGCCGCGTCTACGGCCTGGTCGCCCCCGGCTACGAGATGGCGGAGACGGCCGCCGCGGACCTGCTGGGCCGCGAGAAGGAGTTCACCGGCGCCGACCTCTCCACCAAGCTCAAGCTCCTCGGCGTGGACGTGGCCTCCTTCGGCGACGCCCACGGCGCCACCGCCGGCAGCCTCGACGTCGTCTACTCCGACTCCCGCTCCGGGGTCTACAAGAAGGTCGTCGTCTCCGCCGAAGGCGTCCTGCTCGGCGGCGTCCTGGTCGGCGACGCCGACTCCTACGGTCTGCTGCGCCCGCTCACCGGCTCCGTACCGCCCGTCACCCCCGAGCAGCTGGTGCTGCCCGCCGGCGCCGGCGCACCCGTCGCACTCGGCCCGGCCTCGCTCCCGGACAGCGCGGTGATCTGCTCCTGCCACAACGTCACCAAGAAGGCGATCACCGCCCACACCACGGTGCCCGAGGTCAAGAAGTGCACCAAGGCGGGCACCGGCTGCGGGAGCTGCCTCAAGGTGATCGGCCAGCTGATGCCGCCGGCCGCCGACAAGGGGCTCTGCGACTGCTTCTCCTTCACCCGCGCCGAGCTCTACGAGATCGTCCGCACCCTGCGCGTGACCTCGTACGAGAAGCTCCTCGACAGCCACGGCCGCGAGGAGGCGCGCGGCGGCGAGGGCTGCGAGGTCTGCAAGCCCACCGTCGGTTCGATCATCGCCTCGCTCGCTCCCACCCTCGGCGCGAGCGGCTACGTCCTGGACGGGGAGCAGGCCGCCCTCCAGGACACCAACGACCACTTCCTCGCCAACATGCAGCGCAACGGCTCGTACTCGGTCGTCCCGCGCATCCCCGGCGGCGAGATCACCCCCGACAAGCTCATCGTGATCGGCGAGGTGGCCCGCGACTTCGGCCTCTACACGAAGATCACCGGCGGGCAGCGCATCGACCTCTTCGGTGCCGCCATCGACCAGCTCCCCCTCATCTGGGCCCGGCTCGTCGAGGCCGGCTTCGAGTCCGGGCACGCGTACGGCAAGGCCCTGCGGACCGTGAAGTCCTGCGTGGGCCAGACCTGGTGCCGCTACGGGGTCCAGGACTCGGTACGGATGGCCATCGACCTGGAGCTGCGCTACCGGGGCCTGCGCGCCCCGCACAAGCTCAAGTCGGCGGTCTCCGGCTGCGCCCGCGAGTGCGCGGAGGCGCAGAGCAAGGACTTCGGGATCATCGCGACGGCGAGCGGCTGGAACCTCTACGTCGGCGGCAACGGCGGGGCCACCCCGCGCCACGCCGACCTGCTGGCGCAGGACCTGTCCGACGCCGAACTGGTCCGGCTCATCGACCGGTTCCTCATGTTCTACATCCGCACCGCCGACCGGCTGGAGCGGACCTCCACCTGGCTGGACCGGCTGGAGGGCGGCCTCGACCACCTGCGGGACGTGATCGTGCACGACTCGCTCGGGCTGTGCTCGGAGCTGGAGTCGCTGATGGCCGACCACGTGGCGCACTACCGCGACGAATGGGCCGAGACCCTGGACGACCCGGAGCGGCTGCGCCGGTTCGTGTCCTTCGTCAACGCCCCCGGCGCACCCGACCCGAGCGTGAAGTTCGTCCCCGAACGCGGCCAGGTCAAGCCCGACCTGACCGTCCTGACCCTGGAGCCCCTGGGAGGCACCCGATGACCGTGGAACTGCAGGTGGCGGAGGGATGGCTCACCGTGTGCGAGCTGTCGGCGCTGATCCCCGGGCGCGGGGTGGCGGCGCTGCTGCCCGACGGGAGCCAGGCCGCCGTGTTCGTCGACCGCACGGGACGCCCGTACGCCATCGGCAACCGGGACCCCTTCACCGGGGCGCAGGTGCTCTCGCGCGGGCTGGTCGGCTCGGCCTCGGGACGGCTCTTCGTGGCCTCGCCCCTGCTCAAGCAGCGCTTCGACCTGGAGTCGGGGCACTGCCTGGACGACGAGGAGGTGGCGGTCCGTACGTACCCGGTGCGGACCGCCGCGACCTCCGTCTGAGGCTCAGCCCTGGACCATGGCCGGGTCCATCCACATGATCTCCCAGGTGTGGCCGTCGAGGTCGTCGAAGGCACGGCCGTACATGACCCCGTGGTCCTGTGCGGGACGGGGCTCGGTGGCGCCGGCCGCCAGGGCCCCGTCGACGAGCTCGTCGACGGCGGTGCGGCTCTCGGCGCTCAGACACAGCAGCACCTCGGAGGTCTTGGTGGCGTCCGCGATGGCCTTGTGGGTGAAGTCCTTGTACCGCGCCTCGGTCAGGAACATGGCCACGATCGAGTCCGTGATGGGCATCGAGGCGCAGTTCTCGTCGGTGAACTGGGCGTTGTAGCCGTAACCGAGCTTGCTCCAGAAGGTCTTGGTGGCCTCAAGGTCCTTGACCGGCAGGTTGACGAAGATCATGGTGGAGGACATCGGGGTCTCTCTTCTCTCGGCGCGTTCCGTTGCTTTCGAGAGGTAGACCGCAGGGCCTCGGGGAACTCATCGCTCCCGGCGAAGTTCTTTCGACATTTCTTCGATGCGCTACGAACCTGCAGGTCAGGCCGTGATCGAGCGCAGTTCCAGGGCCGCCAGCGGTACGAAGCCCAGCCCGTCGGCGCTCTCCATCGAGGCGTCGGCGCCGGACAGCCGCTTGTGCAGGGTCAGCGCGATCCGCTCGCCCTGGGCCTTGGCCCGCTCCGCGTTCGGCCCCCGGTGCAGTCCGTCGATCGTGGCCCGCCACAGCTGTACCCAGCGGCCGAAGTCCTCGGCGGTCATCTCGCGGGCCGACTGGAGGGCCGCGTGCGGGGCGAAGGCGTTGCGCCGGTAGTCGGCGCTGCGGAAGAGGGCCCGCTCCCAGAAGTCGGTGATCCGGGGCAGGTGCACGTCGAGGTCGGTGCCGGCGATCTCGGTGAAGAAGGGTCCGATCCGCGGATCGGCGAAGGCCGCCGTGTAGAAGCGGCGCAGCACGACGTCGAGGTCGGGGCGGCCGGTGATGTCGGCGGCAGTGTCGGCGGCGGCAGCAGCAGGGTGGTCCATCACTCCACCATCCTCCCGCACCCGCCCCCTCCCCAGGGCAGAAAGTCCTGCATTAAGCCGTCCCGAGCCGCTTCGATACCGCTGGGACGGCTCTTCGGCGGCTCCTCGACGCCCCTTCGACGGCGCTTCGATTTTCGGGAAATCCCCCCGCGAGGATTGACCTCGTCCCGGTCGCTCCCGCGTCATATGGAATTGACGTCACGTCAACTCGACGGTTCTAAGTTCCTCGACGCGTGCGTGACTCCCCGCCCGACCGGGCGTGGAGCCTCTCCTCCCACAGGAGTGACCGTGGAACGTCGTACCTTCCTTCGCGGGGCCGTCATCGGCTCCTCCGCCGCCGCCTTCGGCGGCACGCTGATGCACGGCGCGGCCTACGCGGCCCCCGCCCAGCCCGGCGCCGGACCCTACGGGGCGCTCGGCGCCGCCGACGCCAACGGCATCATGCTGCCCGCCGGTTTCAGCAGCCGGGTGATCGCGCGCTCCGGCCAGACCGTCAGCGGCACCTCGTACACCTGGCACAGCGCCCCCGACGGCGGCGCCTGTTTCGCAGACGGCACGGGCTGGATCTACGTGTCGAACTCGGAGATCAACCCCTCCGGCGGTGCGAGCGCGGTGAAGTTCAACTCCTCCGGCAGCATCACGGGCGCCTACCGGATCCTCTCCAACACCCGCCAGAACTGCGCGGGCGGCAAGACCCCGTGGAACACCTGGCTGTCCTGCGAGGAGGTCAGCCTCGGCTACGTCTACGAGACCGACCCCTACGGCGTGAACGCGGCCGTGCAGCGCCCCGCGATGGGCCGCTTCAAGCACGAGGCGGCCGCCGCGGACCCGGTGCGCCAGGTCATCTACCTGACCGAGGACGAGACCAGCGGCTGCTTCTACCGCTTCATCCCCACCACCTGGGGCAACCTCTCCTCCGGCACCCTCCAGGTCCTCAAGGCCGGCACGGCCACCTCCGGCTCCTTCACCTGGGCCAACGTCCCGGACCCGGACGGCTCGCCGACCACCACGCGCACCCAGGTCTCGGGCTCGAAGAAGTTCAACGGCGGCGAGGGCTGCCACTACGCCAACGACACGGTGTGGTTCACGACCAAGGGCGACAACCGGGTCTGGCAGCTCAACCTCGCGAACAGCACCTACGAGCTGGCCTACGACGATTCCCTGGTCCCCGGCGGCAACGCCCCCCTGACGGGCGTCGACAACGTCACCGGTTCCTCGTACGGCGACCTGTACATCGCCGAGGACGGCGGCAACCTGGAGATCTGCGTGATCACCCCGGACGACGTGGTCGCCCCCTTCCTCCGGGTCACCGGCCAGTCCTCCTCGGAGATCACCGGCCCCGCCTTCTCCCCCGCCGGCAACCGCCTCTACTTCAGCAGCCAGCGCGGCACGAGCGGCAGCTCGACGGGCGGCATCACGTACGAGGTCACTGGCCCGTTCCGCACCTGACCCCGTCCCGCAGGACCGCACCCCGGCGGGGTCACGAACCCGCCGGGGTGCGGCCGGTCACGACACCACGGCCCCGCCCTTGAGGAGCGCGGCTCCCAGCGGCGTCACCGTGTGCAGCACGGCGTTGCCCCGCCGCAGCGTGGTGACCAGTCCGGCCTCCCGCATCACCCCCGCGTGCTGGCTCGCTGAGGCCAGCGACACCCCGGCCCGCCGCGCCAGCTCGCTCGTGGTGGCCCCGTCACCGATCGCCTCGAGCACCACCGACCGGGTGTGCCCGACGAGCTTGCCCAGGGTGAGCTGGCGGTGCCTGCGCCGCTCCTCCGCCGGCCGGGCCGCCTCGCCGCCGGCCTGCGCGGAGGAGAGCTCGGCCGCCGCCGGATACACCAGCACGGGCGCCAGCTCCGGATCGTGCAGGGTCACCGCGGTGCGCCGGCAGAAGAAGGAGGGCTGGAGCAGCAGCCCGCGCCCGCGGAGCCGTACGTCCCGGTCCACCGGGTAGTCGCACTCCAGCACCGGCGCCCGCCAGCGCAGCATCGGCGGCAGCGAGGCCAGTAGCTCGTCCGCTCCGCCGTCGAGCAGCGCCCGCCCCCGCATGGCACGCTCGGCCTCGATCTGCGCCTGGATGTGGCTCCAGTACGGCTCCACGGCCGCCCGGTGGTACCCGCGCAGCTCCCCCAGCAGCCGGGGCAGGTGCGCGGTGTCCCCCTCCATGAAGTCCCGCAGCCGCCTGGGGACCAGGGTCTCCGGGCCGCGGTACGCGCCGCCACCGGCCGCCGCCGGGATCCCGAAGGCCGCGGCCATGCCGGAGCCGGCCTCCACGCCCCGGCCGAGCAGGACGAGCTCGCGACGCAGCCGCTCGGGGCGGATCCCGCGCAGTGCGTCGAGGCCCACGTCCCACCCGTACTGCCCCTCCGTGGGGGTCAGGAAATCGGGGAAATACCCGCGGCTCGGTATCAGCGCACCGAGAAGTCGTGTTTCACCATTCAACCTGGTGCGTGTTTCGGCACGCCAATCGCCGAAGAGCCGGCTATCCCGCCGGTCCCGTAAACGGTGAAAACTCAGAATCGTTTCCCACAACGCATCCGGACGCCCTGCCATCCTTACGCGCGCGAGGTCCACTCCAGTGAAATGGATACGCAGCACCCGAACCCCCACCTGTGCAACCGCAATCCCCCCGCCCCTTGAGTATGCACGCCGTCACACGTGGTCACCATGGCCTTTCAGCCACAGTTGAAACCCCTTTCGGCGAAGGTGTGACAACCGAAATCCTGTACTCCGCCGGGCACACTCCGGCGCGACCGAAACGCTCCGCGAAGGCCGTGGGGGGCTTTGCGGGGCCTGGCGGTCGGTCGCACCGGGAAGCGCCGACGTGTCCGGCGGATTGGCGACAGGCGGTGGACGGGTGGGGATCCGTCCACCGCCTGTTGCCGTTAAGGCATCTGGAACAACATTGAACCAATACTGAGCCCCGGGAACCCCGGGGAACGTCGAGGAACGCCGCCCGGGAACACCGGGGAACGCCCTCGAACGTCGGTGAAGGCCGGGGAACGCCGGGGAAATAGACGCGCCTGCCACCGGACGTCAGGGAACCCGGGGGCAGGCGCGGTCACTGGGGGCCCCTGCATCGGGGCCGTGAAGGGGTCAGCGGCTGTCGCTGCCCTTCGACTCGGCGGCGGCGCGGCCGGCCTCCAGGCGCGCGACCGGAATCCGGAACGGCGAGCAGGAGACGTAGTCCAGGCCGACCTCGTGGAAGAAGTGGACGGACTCGGGGTCACCGCCGTGCTCTCCGCAGACGCCGAGCTTGAGGTCGGGGCGGGTGGCCCGGCCGGCCTCGACGGCGCTGCGGACCAGCGTGCCGACGCCGTCCCGGTCGATGGTCTCGAAGGGCGAGACCCCGAAGATGCCCTTTTCCAGGTAGGCGGTGAAGAAGCTGGCCTCGACGTCGTCGCGGGAGAAGCCCCACACGGTCTGGGTCAGGTCGTTCGTGCCGAAGGAGAAGAACTGCGCGGCCTCGGCGATCTGGCCGGCCGTGAGGGCGGCGCGGGGCAGCTCGATCATGGTGCCGATGGTCAGCTTGAGGTCGGTGCCGGTGGCGGCCTCGACCTCGGCGATGACCGCGTCGGCCTCCTCGCGGACGATCTCCAGCTCCTGGACGGTGCCCACGAGCGGAACCATGATCTCGGCGCGCGGGTCGCCCTTGGCGTTCTTGCGCTCGGCCGCGGCCTCGGCGATCGCCCGGACCTGCATCTTGAACAGGCCGGGGATGACCAGGCCGAGACGGACGCCGCGCAGACCCAGCATCGGGTTCTGCTCGTGCAGCTTGTGCACGGCCTGGAGCAGGCGCAGGTCGTTCTCGTTGGCGTCCTTGCGGGACTCGGCGAGGGCGACGCGCACCGACAGCTCGGTGATGTCGGGCAGGAACTCGTGCAGCGGCGGGTCGAGCAGGCGGACGGTGACGGGCAGCCCGTCCATCGCCTCGAACAGCTCGACGAAGTCCTTCTTCTGCAGCGGCAGGAGGGCACTGAGTGCCTCCTCGCGCTCGTCGTCGGTGTCCGCGAGGATCAGTCGCTCCACCAGTTCGCGGCGCTCACCGAGGAACATGTGCTCGGTGCGGCACAGGCCGATGCCCTGGGCGCCGAAGCGGCGGGCGCGCAGCGCGTCCTCGGCGTTGTCGGCGTTGGCGCGCACCCGCAGGCGGCGTACGCGGTCGGCGTAGGCCATGATCCGGTGCACGGCGGCGACGAGCTCGTCGGCGTCGTCGGCGCCGGCGTGCATGCGGCCCTCGAAGTACTCGACGACCGGGGACGGTACGACGGGTACCTCGCCGAGGTAGACCTTGCCGGTGGAGCCGTCGATGGAGACGACGTCGCCCTCTTCGACGACCGTTCCGCCGACCGTCATGCGGCGGCGCTTGGTGTCGACCTCGAGGTCCTCGGCGCCGCAGACGCAGGTCTTGCCCATGCCGCGGGCGACGACGGCCGCGTGGGAGGTCTTGCCGCCGCGCGAGGTCAGGATGCCCTCGGAGGCGATCATGCCGTCCAGGTCGTCGGGGTTGGTCTCGCGGCGGATCAGGATGACCTTCTCGCCGGAGCGGGACCACTTGACGGCCGTGTAGGAGTCGAAGACGGCCTTGCCGACGGCCGCGCCCGGGGAGGCGGCGATGCCGCGGCCCAGCAGGGTCGTCTTGGCGCCCTCGTCGAAGCGCGGGAACATCAGCTGCGCGAGCTGGGCGCCGTTGACGCGCTGGAGGGCCTCGGCCTCGTCGATGAGGCCCTGGTCGACGAGCTGCGTGGCGATGCGGAAGGCGGCGCCGGCGGTGCGCTTGCCGACGCGGGTCTGGAGCATCCACAGCTGGCCGCGCTCGATGGTGAACTCGATGTCGCAGAGATCCTTGTAGTGGGTCTCCAGCGTCGTCATGATCGTCATGAGCTGGTCGTACGAGACCTTGTCGATGGTCTCGAGGTCCGCGAGCGGCACGGTGTTGCGGATGCCCGCGACCACGTCCTCGCCCTGGGCGTTCTGCAGGTAGTCGCCGTAGACGCCCGCGTGGCCGGTGGCCGGGTCGCGGGTGAAGGCGACGCCGGTGCCCGAGTCGGGGCCGAGGTTGCCGAAGACCATGGAGCAGATGTTGACCGCGGTGCCCAGGTCGCTCGGGATGCGCTCCTGGCGGCGGTAGAGCTTGGCGCGGTCGGTGTTCCAGGAGTTGAAGACCGCTTCGACGGCGAGGTCGAGCTGCTCGCGGGCGTCCTGCGGGAACTCGCGGCCGGCCTGCTTGGCGACGATCTTCTTGAAGCGGGTGACCAGCTTCTTGAGGTCGGCGGCGTCGAGGTCGGTGTCGACGGTGACCTTCTTGGCGGCCTTGGCCTCGTCGAGGGCTTCCTCGAAGAGCTCGCCGTCCACGTCGAGGACGGTCTTGCCGAACATCTGGATCAGGCGACGGTACGAGTCCCACGCGAAGCGCTCGTTGCCGGCCTGGGTGGCGAGACCGGCGACGGACTCGTCGGAGAGGCCGATGTTGAGGACCGTGTCCATCATGCCCGGCATCGAGAACTTGGCGCCGGAACGCACGGAGACCAGCAGCGGGTCGTCCGACTGGCCGAGCTTCTTGCCCATCTTCGCCTCGAGGGCGGCAAGGTGCGCGCTGACCTCTTCGCGCAGCTCGGCCGGGGCCTCGCCGCTGTCGAGGTAGACCTTGCAGGCCTCGGTGGTGATGGTGAAGCCGGGAGGGACCGGCAGACCCAGGTTGGTCATCTCGGCGAGGTTGGCACCCTTGCCGCCGAGAAGGTCCTTGAGGTCGCGGTTGCCCTCCGTGAAGTCGTAGACGAACTTCTGATCTTTGTTTTCCGACACGGGTCTCGACTCCTCGAGGCTCGGTGGCTGCCCTGACGGCCAGGAACATACCCAGATCGAAGGCTTATGGGTACGTCCACTTGGCGGTCATGTGGCCGTAACCACCTGGGTGCCAGCCAATCGAATGTAACTGACGAGTAGCCAAAACCTACGAAGACCCTTCAGGTCCCGAAGGGTGAGGCGCTCACTGAGGCCTGTTTCCGCTCCGATGAGCGATCATCGATACATTTGCGTTCAATACTTGAACGAACAAAGGGTGGCACCCAGTGCCACCCTTTGAAAGTCTTACCCGTGACCATTACGCTCATCTGAGCGAAACCTCACCCATGCGTGGCGTATGTCACGCCCCCGGTGGCACGTTTTGCCACCCGATTCTCAGCCTCCGGACGTGTCCAGTTCGGCTTCCTCGCCCACGCCCGCGCAGTCGTACGGATCGTTCAACCAGCCCTCGGGCAGGACAACCCGGTTGTTTCCGGACGTACGGCCCCGCGGACCGTCAGCGCTGTCCGGCCAGGGCTGATCCAAATCCAGCTCGCTCAGATGAGCATCCAGCTCGGCCAGGGAGGAGGTGACGGCGAGCTTCTGCCGCATCTCCGATCCCACCGAGAAGCCCTTGGTGTACCAGGCCACGTGCTTACGGAAGTCGATCACCCCGCGGGCCTCGTCGCCGATCCACTCCCCCAGCAGCTCGGCGTGGCGCAGCATCGTGCGCGCGACCTCGCGCAGGGTCGGCTTGTGGAAGTCCTCCGGGCGCCCCTCGAAGGCCGCGACCAGGTCGTTGAACAGCCACGGCCGCCCCAGGCAGCCGCGTCCCACGACCACCCCGTCGCAGCCGGTCTCCCGGACCATCCGCAGCGCGTCCTCGGCACACCAGATGTCGCCGTTGCCGAGCACCGGGATCTCCGGCACGTGCTCCTTGAGCCGTGCGATGGCCTCCCAGTCGGCGGTGCCGCCGTAGTGCTGGGCGGTGGTGCGGCCGTGCAGGGCTATGGCGGTGATGCCCTCCTCGACGGCGATCCGGCCGGCGTCGAGGTAGGTGAGGTGGTCGTCGTTGATGCCCTTGCGCATCTTCATCGTCACCGGCAGGTCACCGGCGCCCGCGACGGCCTCGCGCAGGATCGCGCGCAGCAGGTTGCGCTTGTACGGGAGGGCCGAGCCGCCACCCTTGCGGGTGACCTTGGGGACCGGGCAGCCGAAGTTGAGGTCGATGTGGTCGGCGCGGTCCTCTTCGACGATCATGCGGACCGCCTTGCCGACCGTCGCGGGGTCGACTCCGTACAGCTGGATCGAGCGGGGCTTCTCGGTCTCGTCGAAGTGGATCAGCTGCATGGTCTTCTCGTTGCGCTCGACCAGGGCCCGGGTCGTGATCATCTCGCTCACGAACAGTCCCTTGCCGCCCGAGAACTCGCGGCACAGCGTACGGAACGGGGCATTGGTGATGCCGGCCATCGGCGCGAGCACCACCGGGGGCTGCACGGTGTGCGGGCCGATCGCGAGAGGCGGGGGGAGCGTGGTCATCCCACCATTGTGGCTCAGCCGTGGCGTTGATCGCATGTCGTTAGTTAGCCGTACTATCGGCATCATGGACGAGTTGACCCAGCGGCGGCGCCTGCTGATCCTGACGATCTGCTGTATGAGCCTGCTCATCGTCAGCCTCGACAACACCGTCCTGAACGTCGCCCTCCCCTCCATGCGCCGCGACCTGGACGCCTCCGTGGCCGGCATGCAGTGGACGATCGACGCCTACACCCTGGTCCTCGCCTCGCTCCTGATGCTGGCCGGCTCCACCGCGGACCGGATCGGCCGCCGCAAGGTCTTCATCGCCGGTGTCGTGCTCTTCACCGCCGGCTCGGTGCTCTGCTCGCTCGCGCCGAGCCTGGGCTGGCTGATCGCCTTCCGGATGATCCAGGCCGTCGGCGGCTCGATGCTCAACCCGGTCGCCATGTCGATCATCACCAACACCTTCACCGAACCGCGCGAGCGCGCCCGCGCCATCGGCGTCTGGGGGGCGGTCGTCGGCATCTCCATGGCCGCCGGCCCGCTGATCGGCGGCCTGCTCGTGGACTCGGTCGGCTGGCGGTCGATCTTCTGGATCAACCTCCCCGTCGGCATCCTCGCCCTCGTACTGACCCTGCGCTACATCCCGGAGTCCCGGGCCGACCACCCCCGCCGCCCGGACCCGGTCGGGCAGCTGCTGGTCATGGGACTGCTCGGCTCGGTCACGTTCGGGATCATCGAGGCCCCCGCCGCCGGACTGCGCTCCCCGCTGATCCTGGGCTGCGCGCTCGTCGCCGTCCTGTCCCTGGCCGGGCTGCTGGCCTACGAGTCACGGCGGGCGGAGCCCCTGATCGACCCGCGGTTCTTCCGTAGCGCCCCCTTCAGCGGGGCCACGGTGATCGCGGTCAGCGCCTTCGCCGCGCTGTCCGGGTTCCTGTTCCTGAACACCCTGTACCTCCAGGACGTACGGGGCCTGGACGCCCTGGACGCCGGCCTGTACATGCTGCCGATGGCGGCCTTCGCCTTCCTCTGCGCCCCCGTGTCGGGACGGCTCGTCGCCACCCGGGGACCGCGGCTTCCGCTGCTGGTCGCGGGCGTGACGATGGGGGCGAGCGGGCTGCTGTTCGCGGCGTTCTCGGCCGAGAGCTCGACGCCGATGCTGTTCTGCGGGTACGTGCTCTTCGGCATCGGGTTCGGCCTGGTGAACGCGCCGATCACCAACACCGCCGTCTCCGGGATGCCCCGCGCCCAGGCCGGCGTGGCCGCCGCGGTGGCCTCCACCAGCCGGCAGACCGGCGGGGCGCTGGGCGTGGCGATCGTGGGCGCGGTCCTGGCCGCCGGGATGGCCGGCGGGTCCGGTTCCGCCGCCGCGTTCGTGGCCGCGGCCCGGCCCGCCTGGTGGATCATCACGGTGTGCGGACTGCTCGTCCTGTGCGTCGGCTTCGCCACCAGCGGCGGCTGGGCCCGGGAGACGGCCCTGCGCACGGCCCGCGCCCTGGAGCCGCAGCCCGACTCCTCGCGGGCGGACGCCGCACCGCGGCACTGAGCCGGGGGCGGCTGCGCACCTGCGTGCGTGAGCGCCTGCGTGAGTGCCTGCGTGCGTGGCCGCCTGGCGCGGCTCCTCGCCTCCTCGCCTACTCGCCGCAGGCGAAGTCGTCGCTGTGCGAGTCGATCCGGTCCAGCAGGCCGCGCAGCGCTTCCTGGTCCCGGTCCGAGAGGTGGGCGAACAGTCCGAGTTCCACCGCGTCGAGGGCCGCGTTCGTCTTCGCGAGGGCCGTGGTGCCGGCGTCGGTGATGGCGACGTTGTGGCGGCGGCGGTCGGCCGGGTCCCGGCGGCGCTCGACGAGACCGCCGCCCTCGAGGTCGTTGAGGATCCCGACGAGCACGCTCGGGTCCACCTCCAGCCGCTCGGCCAGCGCGCGCTGGCCGATGGGCCCGCCGTCCAGGTGCGTCAGGGTCATCGCGTGGCGCGGCGTGAGTCCGGCGGCGCTGAGCGCCTTCTTCATGCGGGTCTGGGTGACCGATCCGTGCCAGGCCAGCAGCATGCCCAGCCGCTGCGGCGGGTGCGTGGGGTCCTGAGGCGCCGTCATGTCCACATCGTAACAACCGGGAAATGATTGCGCCCTGCCGATCGTTGATGGTATTCAATGGTTCTACATCGCCGATCGTTGGAGCCCGCCATGTTCATCGCCTATGCCGTCGTCGCCGGACTGCTCGCCCTCACCCTCGCCGCGTCCGCGACCTTCACGCTCCAGCGCAACCCCGCGATCACGGAGAGCATGACGAAGGTCGGGGTGCCCGACTCCTGGCTCCCCCGGCTGGCCACCCTCAAGGCGGCCGGCGCCATAGGCCTGATCGCGGGCCTGTGGCTGACCCCGCTGGGCATCGCCGCCGCCATCGGCGTGACCCTCTACTTCATCGGCGCGATCCTCACCCACCTGCGCGCGAAGGACTACAGCTTCGCCCCCGCGGCCGTCCTCGCCCTGGTCGCGGCGGCCGCCCTGGTCCTGCGCGCGGCGGCCTGACGCACCCCGCGCCGCGACTCCCGCCCGGCCTCCTGGACAGTTAGTCTTCGCGCAGATAATCTGCGCGAAGAACATCTACCAGGAGGCCCCCATGTGGGAGTACGAGCACGGCATCGAGACCACCGCCGCACCCGAGGCGATCTGGGCCCTGTGGGCCGACGTCGAGAACTGGGGCACCTGGAACGCCGACATCGAGAAGATCGAGCTCCGGGGCCCCTTCGCGGCGGGCGCCGAGATCACCATGACCCCGGCCGGCCAGGACCCGGTGGAACTGCTCGTCGCCGAGGCCACCGAGGGTGAGATGTTCGTCGACGAGGCACGCTTCGCCGGCCTGGTCCTGCGGACCACCCACCGGATCGACCGGCTCGACCCGGCGCTCAGCAGGGTGGTGTACCGGATGGAGATCAGCGGCGAGGGCGCCGCCGAGGCGGGCCCGCAGATCGGACCGGCCATCACGGCCGACTGGCCCGACACCATGGCCGCGCTGGTCCGGACGGCCCAGGGCTGATGCCCCTGACCCCCGGCGAGAGCCCCGGCTTCCTCCTCTGGCACGCCACCCTGCGCTGGCAGCGGGGCATCGCCGCGGCGCTGGGCCCCCTGGGCCTGACCCACGTGCAGTTCGTCCTCCTCGCCTGCACCTGGTGGCTCAACGAGCAGGGCGAGCAGCCCAACCAGCAGGCCCTGGCGCGCCAGGCGGGCACCGACGTGAAGATGACCTCCCAGGTGGTGCGCACCCTGGAACAGAAGGGGCTCCTCGCCCGCGAAGTCGATCCGGCGGACACCCGCGCCAAGCGGCTGCGCGTCACCGCGGCCGGGGCCGAGCTGGCACCGAGGGCGATCGCCGCCGTCGAGGGGGTCGACGAGGAGTTCTTCCGGCCGGTCGCACGCGGGGACGCCATCACCCTGCTGGGCCGCCTGGCTCACCCCGAGTCCTGACCCCGCCCCTCCCCCATCCCGCTCACCCCGCTCATCCCGTCCCACCCAGCCCCGTCCGCCTTGCGGGCGGGGCTTCCTTGCACGAACGAGTGACAGATATTGAAATCTGTCAGCCGTCATGCCATTCTCGTTCCATGACGACGAACCAGAGCACCTCGAAGACCGGCACCCGCACTCTCGGCAGCACCGGACCCGGCGTCTTCCCGCTGGGGCTGGGCTGCATGGGGATGTCCGCCCTCTACGGCGAAGCCGACCGGGCGGAGTCCCTCGCCACCATCCACGCCGCCCTCGACGCCGGGGTCACCCTTCTCGACACGGGCGACTTCTACGGCATGGGGCACAACGAGCTCCTCATCAACGAAGCCCTGCGCACCGCCCCCGCCGCGGCCCGCGACAAGGCGCTGACCAGCGTGAAGTTCGGCGCCCTGCGGACGGTCGAGGGCGGCTTCACCGGGTACGACGGGCGGCCGGAGGCCGTCAAGAACTTCCTGGCCTATTCGCTCCAGCGGCTCGGCCGGGACCACATCGACGTCTACCGCATCGCCCGTGTGGACCCCGACGTGCCGATCGAGGAGACCGTCGGCGCGATCGCCGAGGCAGTCGCCGCCGGGCACGTTCGGCACATCGGGCTCTCCGAGGTCGGCGCGGACACGCTGCGCCGGGCCGCCGCCGTGGCTCCGATCGCCGACCTTCAGATCGAGTACTCCCTCATCTCGCGCGGCATAGAGGAGGAGATCCTGCCGACCGCCCGCGAGCTCGGCATCGGCATCACGGCGTACGGGGTGCTGTCCCGCGGCCTGATCAGCGGCCACTTCACCCGCGACCGGGCGCTGGCTCCGGGCGACTTCCGCGGGATGAGCCCGCGCTTCCAGGGCGGCAACCTCGACCGGAACCTCGACCTGGTCGACGCCCTGCGCAAGGTCGCCGACGAGAAGGGCGTCACCGTCGCCCAGACGGTCATCGCCTGGGTGCTCTCCCGGGGCGAGGACATCGTGCCCCTGGTCGGCGCCCGCAGCCGCGACCGGCTCGGCGAGGCGCTGGGCGCCCTCGAGGTCGTCCTGACCCCCGCCGACCTCGCCGCCATCGAGGACGCGGTCCCGGCCGGTGCGGCCGCCGGCGACCGGTACCCGGCGGCGCAGATGGCCCACCTGGACAGCGAGCACTGATCCGGCTGTACGGTCGTACTCATGCCACCCGCAGCCGCCGAGCCCCTCACCCCCGAGCGCATCCTCGAAACCACCGAGGAGGTGCTGCGGCGCTTCGGCCCGACCAAGGCCACCGTGGTGGACGTGGCGCGCGCCCTGGGCGTCAGCCACGGCAGCGTGTACCGGCACTTCCCGTCGAAGGCCGCGCTGCGCGAGGCCGTCACGGACCGCTGGCTCGCCAAGAGCGTGGTCATGCTGGAGGAGATCGCCTCGGCCCCGGCCGAGCCCGCCCCCTCCAAGCTGGAGTCGTGGCTGGAGGCGCTGTTCGAGGCCAAGCGCCACAAGGCGGGCGACGACCCCGAGCTGTTCGCGACGTACATCGTGCTGCTCGACGAGAACAGCGGCGTGGTGGAGCAGCATCTGACCGAGCTGATCGAGCAGCTGTCGCGGATCATCGGCGAGGGGGTCGCGGCGGGATCGCTCAGTGCGCCCGACGTACCGGCCGCCGCCCGCGCGGTGTTCGACGCCACCGGCCGCTTCCACGATCCGCAGTACGCGGCGGACTGGCTCACGCCGACCATCACCGCCGAGTTCGAGGCGGTCACCGCCCTGGTCATCCGGGGCCTGCGCGCCTGACCCCCGGAACCGGCCACTCCGGACAGCTTGATCATCATTTTGGGCGGCGGCCCCTTGCCGTGTACCTGCCGTGTTCCTACGTTCCCCTTACCGCACACCATCAGGTCTGTTCCAGGGGGAACCTTGTCCACTCAGCAACAACCGGCAGCGCAGTCCGGGCCGCCGGCCAGGTCCGGAGCAGCCGCCGCGATCGGCTGGATCCTGACCATCGGGTTCAACGTGGTCGCGCCGATCCTCACGTACAACATGCTCACCGACCGGGGCTGGAGCGAGTTCGCCGCACTCCTGGTCAGCGGCATCTGGCCGGTGATCGACTCCCTCGTCCACCTCGCCTGGCGCCGCAAGGTCGACGAGTTCGCCGTGGTCACCCTGGTCTTCCTGGTGATCACCGCTCTCGTCGCGCTGATCGGTACGCACTCGGCGCGCGCCCTGCTCATCAAGGACTCGGGGGTGACGGGTCTGTTCGGCGCGCTCTGCGTCGCCACCCTGTTCACGCCGCGGCCGCTGATGTTCTACTTCGGCCGCAAGTTCGGGACCGACGGGACCAAGGAGGGCGTGGCGTACTTCAACGGGCTCTGGCAGTACCCCGACTTCCGCAGCGCGATGCGGCGGATGACCACCGTCTGGGGCGTCGCGTACCTGGTGGAGGCCGCGCTGCGGGTGGTGCTGGCGTACACGCTGAGCGTCGACACGATGGTCTGGGTCAGCCCGGTCCTGATCTACGGCTTCCTGGTCTCGCTGATCTTCTGGACCATCCGGTTCTCGAAGCGCACCCAGGCCGAGGGTCAGGCCAGGGCCGCGGCCCTGGCGGCCGCGGCGGCCGACAGTCCGGCGCCCGCGTAACCGACCCGCGAGACGGCAGTGGCGGCGGGGGGGGCGTCGCCACCCCCCGCCCCCCCCATACCGCCGCACCCACCCAGCCCACGCCGCGCGGGCCGGGCGGCCGCCGG
>NZ_JBHVYI010000074.1:0-43319 GCF_042880975.1 Streptomyces sp. NPDC058289 | reverse complement strand
CCGCTTTTGTTTTTTTTAAGACCCCGGCCCGGCCCCCGGTCCGGGCCCTTAGCCGGGGGCGCGGGCCCCGGCCCCGGCCCGGCGCCGCGACGCGGCGAAGCCCAGCGCCACGTCGGCCGCCAGGAACACCAGCAGGCTGATCCCCAGCATCGGTACGAACCAGCCCACGACGGCCGTCGCCGCGGCCAGCGGCAGCAGCACCGTCACCGGCAGCTTCCGCCACGCTCCGCGCGGCTGCGGCCGGCCGGCCGACAGCTTGCGCTCCTTGGTCGGGCGGCGCAGCCACCACATGCGGTAGCCCCAGACGACCATGGACATCACCAGGACCGCCAGCACGGCCAGGGCCAGCTGGTTGGCGAGCCCGAAGGTCAGGCCCATGTGCAGGTCGATGCCGAAGCGGGTCAGCTGGGCGGGCAGCGGGTGGTCGGCGAAGCGGAGTTCGTCCATGACCCGGCCGTCGGCGGGGTCCACGGAGACCGCGTCCAGGTGCACCGGCACCTGCTTGTCCTGCTCCTTGACCACGTAGCCCTTGCCCGCGGCGGGCAGGGTGATCCGCAGCGACTCGGTGACCCCGGCGGACCGGGCCGCCGCCACCGCTCCGTCGATGCCGATGACATCGACCGGGACGGGCGCCGCCGCCTGCTCACCGGCGGCCGCGCCGTGCCCGGCGTGCTCGCCGCCGGCGTCGGCGGCCGGGGCGCCGGGGAGCTTGGCGGCCACGGCCGGGGTGCCCCCGCCGAGACCGTCCTTGAGTTCCCCGATGTTCTCGCCGGCGTACCGCGACCAGGTCAGGCCGGTGGCGGAGAGGCCCACGAGGCCGAGCACGATCCAGACGCCGACGGATCCGTGCCAGGACAGGGTCTTGCGGCGGCCGGCCGCCTTGCGGAACTCGGGCACGACGAGGGCGGCCTTACGGGCCCGCTTGCGGCCGATCCACAGCGCGAGCCCGCCCAGCGCGACCACCCACAGCCAGCTGGCGGCGAGCTCGCTGTAGTTCCGGCCGAACTCCCCCACGTGCAGGCTGGAGTGGAACTCGCTCAGCCAGGCCCGCAGCGGCAGTGCGTCGCCGACGGTGGTGAGCTTCCCGCGGACCTCGGCCGTATACGGATCGACGAACACGGTGAGCGTCTCGCCCTCGGCGAGTCCCGGGCTCTCCATGATCACCCGGGTGGTGGCGTCCGCCTCCGGCGCGGGCCACACGGCCGCGACCGTGCCCTGGGGCGCGGCGTTCTTGGCCGCGTCGACCTGGGCGGCGAGCGGCTGCGCGCTCGCGCCGACGCGGTCGACCGTCAGCTGGTCGGCG
The DNA here is from genome assembly GCF_042880975.1 of Streptomyces sp. NPDC058289. Classification (NCBI taxonomy): domain Bacteria; kingdom Bacillati; phylum Actinomycetota; class Actinomycetes; order Kitasatosporales; family Streptomycetaceae; genus Streptomyces; species Streptomyces sp. NPDC058289. Next base: position 42,016 of record NZ_JBHVYI010000074.1, on the reverse strand, counting down.
TAGAGGATCTTCTCGGCCTGCCAGGAGCCGGCGTAGAGCAGCCCGGTGGTGGCGGCGACGAGCAGGAGCGGGGCGATCAGCACCCCGGCGTAGAAGTGCAGGCGCAGGAGCAGCGGCCGCAGGGCGGCCCAGGTACCGGGCGTGCGGGCGGGGGCGGTTCCGGGCTCGGTTCCGGGCTCGGTTCCGGTTCTGGTTCCGGCTTCGGTTCCGATTCCAGCTTCGGTTCCGATTCCGGCTTCGGTTTCGGTTTCGGGTGCGTCGGGGTCCGCTGCGCGGACGACGGCCTCGTCGAGAGACATGGGTGTCCTAGGTGTTGGCGAAGACAGGGGTGAGCGGCCCCAGGTCTCGCCCCCTCACCCGGGACGGGGAGGGCGCGCCGTTCGGTCAGGCGCGGGCAGGACGGCCGGGGGCCGTGATACGGATCCGTCCGCGCGCGGGCGGCCCGCGCCGCTCGGCGGTGTGCGCGTGCACGGCACCGCGCAGGGTGCGCGGCCGCTGGTACCCGGCGGGCCGGAACGCCGGCGCCGGCGGTACGGGGATCCCCCGCGCGCGGAGCAGGGCGAGGATCCGGGAGAGCGGCCGGGCGGCGAGCAGCGCCCCGGCCGCGAGGACGGCGGTGAACCGGAAGACGGCGGCCTCGCCCCAGGCCAGCCAGAGCGCGCAGAAAAGCCCGGCGAGGACGTGCGCGGCGATCATGCCGAGCCCGTCGTGGGCATGGCCGGCGGCCATGTCGCCCATGCCGGCCATGGCGCTCATGCCGTCCATGGCGCTCATGCCGTCCATGGAGTGCGCGCCGTGCACGGCATCCGCGGCCGCACCCTCCATGCCGCCGCCCGCGCCCGCGCCCATGTCCATGTCCATGCCGCCGCCCTCACCTCCGCCCGCCTGGTGCCGGCCACCGGCCGAGGCGGAGAAGACGAGGTGCAGGACCGCCTGTACGGCGAGCAGCCCCGCGGCGATGGAGAGGGGTCCGCGCCGGCGCCCGGCGGAGAGCCAGGCGAGCCCTCCGGTCAGCCCGAATGCGGACAGAACGCCCAGCGCGGGAAGGTCCGTACCTGACATGTACGAATGCCCCGCCGCACCCAGTGCGACGGCCACCGCCGCGAAGAGCGCGGCCCGCATGGCGCGCATCGGCGCGGGGCTGTGTGACATGACCTGCGCATGTTGCCACGGCCCCCCGCCTCGCCGTACGGCACCCCCGTGGCCGATCATGGACCGATGAGCCCCCTGTCCTTGACGGTCCCGCTGAGCGCGGTGTACACGGGTGCGGTCCAGCTCGGGGCGTACGCCCTGGAGCGGCTGGATCCGGCGGCGCGGGAGCGGCTGCTGCGCCGGTGCTCCACCCACACCGACAACCTGGACGCCGGCCGCTGGGAGACCCTGCCGGCCAGCGCCTTCCTCGTCGAGGAGCCGATGCCGCTGCCGTACGCGCTCCTCCTGGCGGCCGTTCTCGGGTACGCCGAGTACGCGTACGGGGCCTGGTGGACGGCGGCCGCCTTCCTGTTCGGGCACGTCACGGCCACCCTGCTGGTGTACGGGGTGCTCCGCCGGACGGCCGACGTCCGGACCCGGCGGGCGGTGGACGTGGGCACCAGCTACGGGTTCAACACCGTGCTCGGGGCCTTGACCTCGGCGCTTCCGCGCGGGCCGGTGCGCACCACCGCCCGGGCCGGTCTGCTGGCACTCGCGGTCCGCCCGGTGCTGCGGCGGGAGCGAACCTTCACCGATGCCGGGCACCTGGTGGCCCTGGGGCTCGGCCTCGGAGTCTCGCTGGCCGCCGATTACCTTTCCGGAGCGAAATCTCCGAAAATCATACGGATGACACGCGTCACCCAGCGCGCTTCATTCCGAGCCATCCACTTCTCTGATCATTCGATTCTCTGATCACGTTTCTCTGATCACGTTGGAGCCGCCACGATGACCGTCACCACCGCCAAGACCGTCGCCAACCTCCGGGACCTCGGTGGCACCCCGCTCGCCGGGGGCCGCAGCGTCCGCCCGGGTCTGGTGCTGCGCTCCGGCCAGCTCGACCGGCTCGACCTCGACGTCGACCAGGCGGTGGCCGCGCTGGGCATCGGCACCGTCATCGATTTCCGCACCGGCGTGGAGCGCGGCGAACACCCCGACCGGGTGCCGGCCGGCGCCCGGCTGCTCATAGCCGACGCCCTGGCCGACAAGATGGCGGCCGACAGCACGGGCGACGGCGGCCCGGGGAAGATACCCGCCGCCCAGCTCAAGGAGATCCTGTCCGACCCGGTGGTGGCGGAGGAGCACCTGGGCGGGGGCAAGGTGCAGGCCCTGTTCACCAGCCTCTACCGCTCCCTGGTCAGCTCCGCCTCCGCGCAGTCCGCGTACCGGCTGCTGCTCACCGAGCTCGCCGACCCGCAGTCGGGGCCGGTGCTCTTCCACTGCACGGCCGGCAAGGACCGTACGGGCTGGGGTGCGACCGTGGTCCTGTCGCTGCTCGGCGCCGACGACGAGACGCTGATGAGCGAGTACCTGTCGGTCAACCCGGCGGTGCGGATCGCCTTCGCCCCGATGATCGAGGGCTTCACGGCGGCCGGCGGCGACCCGGACATCGCGCTGGCACTGATCGGCGTCTTCCCCTCCTACCTGGAGGCCGGGCTGGACGAGGTGAACACGCGCTACGGCTCGATCGAGAAGTACGTGCGCGAGGGACTCGGCGTCTCCGACGAGACGGTCGAGGCTCTGCGCGCCCGCCTGATCGTCTGAGGCCTCCGGCTGGATCCGCCGCCGGCGGTGGGAGAACCGGTCCGAACATGCGCGCTGGGACCCGGTGACCATCCGACCATTCGCTCGTTCTGCTGAACGTGACTGCGCCGGATACCGCCACCCGCCCCCTCTCCCCCGATGTCGAGCAGGCCGAGGCCGCCATCGTCGAGCACTATCCCCGGCTGGTGCGGCTGGCCTACCTGGTGCTGCCGCCCTCCCTCGGCCGCAATCGGCGGGTCCTCACCGCCCACTCGCTGGCCCAGCGCGCCCTGCCGCGCGGGCGGCGGGACGGGGCGGCCGCCGCGCAGGCCGCGGTGCAGGGCGGGGTGCCGGGGCAGCGGGGCGGGGCGGGTCCCGAGTCCGGGTACGCGTACGTACGGCTGCGCGTGCTGCGGTCCGCGCTGGAGGCCGGGATCCCGCTGACGTTCCGCGCGCTGCCCCGGCGGGCGCAACTGCCGCCGGTGCTCCCCCAGGTGTGGGGGCTGCGGCTGTTCCCGCGCTCGGGCGGGGCCGAGGAGCTGGCGCTCGACCAGTGGCTGGCCACCCTCGACGGGCCCGGCCGGGCCGCGTGTGTCCTGCGGGCGCTGGAGCGACTGCCCGAGCCGGAGGTGCTGCGGGTGCTGACCGAGGCGGGGGTGGTCAACCCGGCCGCCGCCGTCGCGGAGTCCGGGGACCCGTCGACCGACGAGCTGTTCGCCTCCCCCGAGTTCGACCCCTGCGTGCTCCAGGCCCGGCCCACCGACCTGCTGCGCCGCCGTCGGCTCGTGCGGGCCGGGATCGCCGCCGGGATCGCCCTCGCCGTGTGCGGGGTGCTGCTCTCGCTGCCCGGCGGCGGGTGGGGGGCCGACGGGGCCGCGGCCCCGCTCTACGCGAAGAACGCGGCGGCGGAGCAGGCGCTGGACCCCGGGCAGCTGGTCCGGGTCGCGCCCACGGTCTGGCGTACGGCCTCCCGTACCGACTACTCCGGCTGGCCCGCGCGCGGCGACCGCGTCGACGATGCCGCGCTGCTGCGGCGGGCGCTGGCCGTCTGGGCCCGGCCGGGCCGTTCGGTCGTGGTCTCGGCCACTCCCGGCACCCCGTCGGGGCCGCCGATGGGGCCCCCGCAGCTGCTGTTCGCCGGGACCGTCGACCAGGCCGTCGTGGTCCTGCTGTACGACGGCCTGCGCGTGGTGCGGTACGCCGAACCGCGCTCCGGCACCGAGATCGCCGCCCTCGACTTCGCCCGGACCGACGGCGCCTCGGCGGACACGGCGGCGGCCCTGGTGCTCAGCCGGGTCGACGGCAACGTCCGCTATCTGACGGCTCCCTGGGTGACGGCCGCGACGCAGCGGGACCTGCTGAAGCCGGGGGACGCCCCGACGGGACTGGAGCTGACGCCGGAGGGGATCACTCCGCCGGTGCCGAGCCCCGCCCCGGAAGGCACCTGTACGAATTGGACCGCGCTGGCCATGACCGGTGACGGCGCGACCCGGCTGATCACCGACCTGGGCGAGCTGACCCCGGCCCGGCTGACCTCGGGGGCGCCGGGCGCCGAGCGGAACGTGACGGAGGGCGCGGAGCTGGGCGACTGGTCGCGGATCGCGTGCCTGCTGCCTTCGGTGCGCTCGCACGGGGTGCGCACGGTCAACGCGTGGACGTACGCGAAGCAGCCGCTGCCCGAGGGCGACGGCACGGCGACCTGGCTGTGCACCCGGGCGGAGACCTGGCAGGGCACGGCGGACCGGGTGCAGGCGCAGTTCCTGGCCCCGGGCGCGCCGCTGGCGGCGCAGGCGGCGAAGGCGGAGGGTTCGCCGGCGTGCGGGCCGCGGGAGCCGCGGGTGCTGGCCGGGGTGCTGTGGAAGTCGAAGGCCGGGCAGTGGTACGTCCTGGCGGCGGGCAGTGCGCAGTTCGCCTCGCTGACCGTGGGCGGCGGCCAGGTGAGCGGGGTCGCGGTGGGCAACCGGCTGGCGGTGAAGGCTCCGGCGGGAGCCCAGGTGGAGCTGACCGGCAAGCTCACGGACGGTTCGAAGGCGGGGGTGTTGAGGTAGTCCCGGTCCGGACCGGACCGCCCCGGACCGGGGGCCGCAGGAAGTGGCGGTAGAGGGGTTTCCCTCCCCTCTACCCATCAGTACATTGACGCCATGTCTAATACGCCGCCCGCGTCGCCCGCCCCCGTGGTGTCGGAGCACATAGATCTGAAGGCCCGGAACGTGTCCTTCTCCTGGGAGGACACCCCGCTCCACTGGCTGCCCGGCGATCCCTTCGCCAACCACACCATCAACGTGTTGCACCTGCTGCTCCCGGCGGGCGAGCGCTGGTTCGTGCACGTCTACAAGCAGGTGCTCCCGTACATCACGGACGAGCAACTGCGCGAGGACGTCGTCGGGTTCATCGGCCAGGAGGCCATGCACGCGAGCGCGCACGACGACGTGCTCCCCCACCTCAAGCGGCTGGGTCTGGATCCGACGCCCTACACGGCGCAGATCGACTGGCTCTTCGAGAAGCTGCTCGGCGACCGGACGCTGCCGCCGGGTGCACCCCGCAAGTGGTGGCTGATGGAGCGCGTGGCGATGATCGCCGCGATCGAGCACTACACGGCCTTCCTGGGCAACTGGGTGCTCAACGCCGACGAACTGGACCGGCGCGGCGCGGACCCGATGATGCTGGACCTGCTGCGCTGGCACGGCGCGGAGGAGGTCGAGCACCGGTCGGTGGCCTTCGACCTGTTCATGCACCTCGACGGCGGCTACCGCCGCCGGGCGCGCACCTGGGCCACGGCCTTCACGGCGCTGGTCTTCCTGTGGCAGCGCGGATCGCGCTACTTCATGGAACACGACCCCGGCCTCCCGCCCGGGTCCAAGGCCTCGGTGGGCCAGTTCTACCGCTCGGGCCGCAAGGGGACCCTGCCGTCCACGGGCGCGATGCTGAAGTCGATACCGACGTACCTGTCGCGCACCTACCACCCCTCGCAGGAGGGCTCCACGGCGCAGGCCGTCGCCTACCTGGCCTCCTCCCCCGGCGCCAACGGAGGTTTCCACGGAGCCGACGGCGGTTCCCACGGCGCGAACGGCGGTGCCCGCGGATGAAGCGCGCCCTCACGGTGACCGCGCTCGCGGGCGCCGCATGGCTGGCGAAGCGTGCGATCGGCCGGCGCATCGACTCCGGATCGCCCCTCTGGCCCCTGCCCGCCCTCGAGACCCCCGTGTCGGGGTACTCGCCGCGCCGGTGGATCCCGGCGCTGATCGTCTCCCGTACGGAGCCTGCGGACGGGGTGCTGTCCCTGACGCTGGAATCGGCCGAGCTCCCGGAGTGGGCCCCCGGCGCGCACCTGGACGTGCAGCTCCCGTCCGGGCTGGTCCGCCAGTACTCCCTGTGCGGCGACCCCGCCGACCGGGGCCGCTACACGATCGCGGTCCGGCTCGTGGAGGACGGCCGCGGCGGCTCGCGCGAGGTGCACGCCCAGCTGGTGGAGGGCGCGGAGCTCCCGGTCCGCCCGCCCCGCAACCGCTTCCCCCTCGTCCCGGCCCCGTCCTACGCCTTCGTCGCGGGCGGGATCGGCATCACCCCGGTCCTCCCGATGCTCCGGGCGGCGACGGCGGCGGGCGCGAACTGGACCCTGCTCTACGGGGGCCGCTCGCGGGCCTCGATGCCCTTCCTGGCCGAACTGGCGCAGTACGGGGACCGGGTCACGATCGTCCCCGAGGACGAGGCGGGCCTCCCCGACCTGAGCACGCTCGGCGCGCTCGGACCGGACACGTTGGTCTACTGCTGCGGCCCGGCCCCGCTGATGGCGGCGGTCGAGGCAGCGGTCGAGGCGGCCGCCCCCGAAGGCACCCCGGCGGGCACCCCCGTCCACTTGGAGCGTTTCGCCCCGGCCGCCGCGGGCGGGGACGCGAAGCCCTTCACGGTGGAACTCCACCGCTCGGGACGGGTCGTGGAGGTGGCGGCGACTGAGTCCGCCCTGGCCGCCGTCCGCCGGGAGCTCCCCAACACCCCGTACTCCTGCGAGCAGGGATTCTGCGGCACCTGCCAACACCGGGTCCTGTCGGGGGACATCGATCACCGCGACACCCTGCTCACGGACGGCGAGCGCGAGGACTCCATGCTCCTGTGCGTCTCCCGCGCGGCCTCGGACCACCTGGTCCTGGACCTGTAGGGGGCACCTGCGGGGGTGCGCAGTAGGGTGTCCGCATGACAACCGGGGTGCGGCGCAGGATGGGTGTCGAGGAGCGGCGGCAGCAGCTGATCGGGGTGGCGCTGGAGCTGTTCAGCCACCGGTCGCCCGACGACGTGTCCATCGACGAGATCGCGGCGGCCGCGGGGATATCGCGGCCGCTGGTCTACCACTACTTTCCCGGCAAGCTGAGCCTCTACGAGGCTGCGCTGCGACGGGCGGCCGACGAGCTCGCGCTGCGCTTCGTGGAGCCCCGGGAGGGGCCGCTCGGGGCCCGGCTGCTCCGGGTCATGGGGCGGTTCTTCGCCTTCGTCGACGATCACGGGCCCGGGTTCTCGGCGCTGATGCGGGGCGGTCCGGCGGTCGGCAGCAGCCGGGCCAACGCGATGATCGACGAGGTCCGCCAGGCGGCGTACGAGCAGATCCTCGCGCATCTGGGCGTCGACCGTAAGGCTCCGCCCGCCCGGCTGGAACTCGTGGTGCGCTCATGGGTGTCGCTGGCCGAGTCGACGGCGCTGATCTGGCTGGACGGCCGGCGGATCCCGCGCGCCGAGCTGGAGTTGCAGCTCGTGCACGATTTCGCGGCGCTGGCCGCGGTGAGCGCCGCCTACGACGCGGAGATGGCGGGGATCCTCGTACGGATCCTCGTGGACGAGCCGACCGACGGGCCGTTCGGGGAACTGGTGGGGCGGCTGGTGGCCCTCGTCCCCGCAGGGGCCGACCCCACAGGAGCCGGCCCCACAGGATCCGGCCCCACGGGATCCGGACCCTCGGTGCCCGGTCCGCGTTGATCAGCGGCTCTTGATCGAATAGCGCGCAATAATGCCCGCGTGATCATTGACGACGGGATCGTGTTCCGGCAAGCCGAGGAGAAGGACGCCGGCACGCTGGTGGCGCTGTACGACCAGGCCGCACGCTGGATGGCCGCGCACGGGATCGAGCAGTGGAAGCCCGGGGAGAAGGACCCCGCACACTTCCGGGCGATCATGCGCGAGGGCGAGGTGTGGCTCGCCTCGGACGGAAACGGGCACGCCGTCGGGGCGTACGAGCTGTGGTGGTCCGACGAGGAGGCCTGGGGCATCCAGCCGCCCGTGGCCGGCTACGTGCACCGCCTCATGGTCGAACGCGAAGCCGCGCCCGCCGGGGCCGGCCGGCGGCTGCTCGAACACTTCGAGCGGCGCATCGCCAGGACCGGCCGCGAACGGGCGCGGCTGGACTGCGTCTCCACCAACCCCCGGCTGCTCGCGTACTACCAGTCCGCGGGCTACCGGGTGGTCGGGGAGTTCCCCCACAAGGAGGGCAAGGACGGGCGGGTGTACGGGGTGATCCTGCTCGAGAAGCGGCTGGACCAGCTCACTCTGGTCAACCCCGCCTGAGCCGCCCCCGGGTCGTCACCCCCGCTTGAAGACCGCCGCCGTGCGGGCCGGGACGGCGAACTCTCCCTTCGCCGGGTCGTACGCCGCCTGCCGGACCACCGGGTCCGTGCCCGAGGCCTGGACCGGGTGCAGGGCGTAGGCCGTGCCCGCGAGGGCCGGGACCCGCTGGGTCCGGGCGGCGGGGGTGGCGTTGAAGACCACCACCAGGTCGCCCACCGTCATCGTGATCACGCCCGGGGTCTCCTCGGACCCCGAGAGCGGGAAGGCCAGCTTCGCCTGGACCGCCTCGGTGGTGGTGAGGGCGAAGGCAGGTTCCGTCGTACGGATCTTCAACAGGTCCCGGTACGCGGACGAGGCGCCGCCGATCTCCGCGCAGCCGGGTGCGGGCGCTGCCAGCAGGGGCTTCGCGTAGAGCCACTTCGAGCGGTTGTCGGCCGCCGGCGGCAGGCCGCGGCCGAAGCCGTTGCCGTCCTTGCAGTCCCAGTGGATGGCGTTGAACCAGTCCCCGCTGTCGTAGGAGTTGCGGTCCAGGGACTTGGAGCGGAGCAGGTCCGTGCCGGCCTGGGAGAGGGCCGGGCCCTGGGAGAGGGCGGCGACGGACATCGCCAGGACCTGGGCGCGGGACCGGTCGGCAGCCGACGTACCCTCCGGGAGCTTGAACGCCAGGGCGTCGTAGAGCGTCTCGTTGTCGTGGGCGTCGACGTACGCCAGCGCGTCGCCGGGGGCCGCCGCGTACCCGGCCGGGGCTCCGTTGTAGTCCACCTCGGCGCCCTTGACCGCGCGGCCGGTGGAATCCGTGAAGGCGTACGCGGCGAGGTTGCCGGTCAGCCCGACCTTGATCAGGTCCTGGTCGTGGAGGAGCCGGACGCGCTGCTGCTCCGGCGTCCCGTTCGCCGGAGAGGCGTTGGGGGCGGTGAACAGGCCGGAGGCGAAGCCCTGCACGCGCGGGTCCTCGTCGAAGGGGCCGCCGCCGCGGACCGCGTCGCGGGCCCGGTCGGAGAAGGTGGCGATGCCGGTGCCGGCCATGTTCTGCTGCGTGGCCTGCACGAAGCGGGCGTCGTCGGCGACCTCGCCGAAGTTCCAGCCCTCCCCGTAGAGGACGATCTTCTTGCCGTCGACCCCGTCCTTCTGGGGCGTCAGCGCGTCGAGGGCGGCGCGCACGGCCAGGATGTTGGCCTTCGGGTGGTGGCCCATGAGGTCGAAGCGGAAGCCGTCGACCTTGTACTGCTTGGCCCAGGTGACCACCGAGTCGACGACGAGGCGGCCCATCATGGCGTTCTCGGGGGCGGTGTTGGCGCAGCAGGTCGAGGTGGCGACGGAGCCGTCGGCCAGCAGCCGCTGGTAGTACCCGGGGACGATGCGGTCGAGCACCGACTTGTCGGACTGGCCGGCGGCCACCGTGTGGTTGTAGACCACGTCCATGACCGTGCGCAGGCCCGCGCCGTTCAGGGACTGCACCATGCGCCGGAACTCCACCGTGCGGGCGGTGCCGTTCGGGTCGCTCGCGTACGAGCCCTCGGGGACCGTGTAGTGCAGCGGGTCGTATCCCCAGTTGTACGCGTCCTTCGCGGCCGCGGCGGCCACGCAGGCCTGCTGCTCCTCCGAGTCGGGGGCGTAGACCTTCAGGTCGCAGGCGGGCTCGGTACGGTCCCCGGGCTTCTCGGGGATGGTGCCGATGTCGAAGGCGGGCAGGAGGTGGACGTACGAGGTCCCGGCGGCGGCCAGGTCCCGCAGGTGGCCCATGCCCGCCGAGGCGGTGTCCGTGAAGGCCAGGTACTGACCGGGGTGGGTGGTGGTGCGGTCGGCGACCGAGAAGTCGCGGACGTGCAGCTCCTGGATCTGCGCGGAGGTGAAGGGGACGGCCGCGGGCTTCTTCAGCTCGCGCCAGCCGGCCGGGGCGAGCTTCGGATCGGCGAGGTCCACGGCCAGGCTGTACGCGGAGTCCGTGGTCAGGGCGGTGGAGTACGGGTCGGTGACCAGGTTGCGGACCACCTGGCCGGTGCTCGGGGCCCAGACGGTGACGGCGTAGCGGTAGCGCTTGCCGGTCCAGTCGCGGTCACCGCGCACCGACCAGACGCCGGTGGCGTCGTCGCGGCGCATCGGGACGGTGCGGCCGTCGAGTTCGAGGCTCACCTGCTGGGCGGTCGGGGCCCACACGGAGAGGGTGGGGCGGCCGTCCTTGAAGACGGGGCCGAGCGGGGAACCGGTCGTGTAGAGGTCGTCGAGGACCCCGGCGAGCTGGACTCCGGTGGCGGCGAGGACGGCGCCGTTGGCGGCGCGGGCACTGGCCACGAGCTGGCCGCGCAGGGCTTCGCGGACGCGGTCCCGGTCGCGCGGGTCGACCGTGTAGGCGGCGTACGCGGCCAGGTGCGGGTACTTCTCCTTCTGGGCGGCGGTCAGCTCGGTCCTGGCCAGGCGCAGCCACTGGGCCCGGCCGGTCAGGGTGCCGTTCTCGGCCTTGACGGCGCCTTCGCGGGAAGCGAGGAGCTGGAGGGAGGCGGCGGCGGGCGGGGCGTTCCAGGCGACGGTGTCGCGGTCGATCCAGACGGCCTGGGCCTTGGTGAGGTCGAGGGCGGCGGCCGACCCGGCGGGCTGCGGGAGGAGGTACTTCTCCTTGCCTCCCAGCATCCACACCTCGTGCCCGTTGCCCTTCAGGTCGAGGGACTGGTCGGACGGGAGGTCCTTGGCGTCGCCGTTGTGGAGGATGTAGCTGAGGCTGGTGGCTCCGGCGGCGAGGGGGACCTCGTAGACGGCGCCGTAGGAGTCGGTGCGGACGGGGAGGATCGGCTTGGACCAGTCGGTGGGCGTCGCCGCTCCGGTCCAGACGTGCAGGCCCCAGCCTTCGTAGGCGCCGTCGGGGCGCTGGTAGTGCAGGACGGCCTTCGCCGTGTCCTGCGGCGGGTAGGCGGGGCGGTCGGTGCGGGCGGGCTCCTTGCCCTGTTCCAGCCAGATCTCGCCGGTCTTCGTCACGTCGATGGTGCGGTCGGCGGCGACGTCCTTGGTGCCGTTCTTGTCGATGACGAGGTAACTGACGCTGCTCGCACCGGGCTTGAGCTTGACGTAGGCGAAGGCTCCGTAGGCGTCGCGGCCGGTGAAGTCGTGGCCGGCGGGCCAGGGAGTGGCCTCGCCCTCGGCGAGGTCGCCCCAGGCGTAGAGGCGCCAGTCGGTGTAGTCGCCGTCGGGGCGGTTGTAGTGGACGATCGCGTAGTCGCGCTGGGTGGCGGTGGGGACCTCGGCGGGCGGGGTCTGACCGGTGGCCGATGCGGCGAGGGCGCTCGCGGTGCGGCCGGCGGAGTCGACGACCACGGCCTTGTAGCGCAGCGGGGTGCCGGCGGCGGTCGCCGGGTCGATGAACTGGGTGACCTTGTACGGGGCGTGGTCCGCGGAGCCGAGGACCTGCCACGTGCCGGTGCCGGTCTGGGCGGCGAAGACGACCCGGCTCAGGGGGTCTGCGGTGACCTCGGCGGAGAGCTCGACGGTGCCGGTGGCGCCGGGGGCCGGGGCCTTGAGGGTGAGGGCGGGCTTGGTGGTGGGCTTGGCGGCGGGGGTGGCGGCCTGGAGGACCACGGAGCCGAGGGCCGGGAGGGTGACGGTCAGCTTGCCTTCCGCGGAGGAGCGGATCAGCGTGGCCGTCCCGCCGTAGAGGGCGGCGTACTGGACGCCTGCCGGGGCGTCGAGGTCGATGGTGCGGGGCGCGGTGGCGTTGTTGGCCGCGACCAGGTACTCGGTGCGCGTGCGGGTGTCGGTGCGGGCGAAGGCGTAGGCCGAACCGTCGGAGAAGCGTTCGCTCTGGACGCCGTCCCGGAGGGCCGGGTGGTCCTTGGTCAGCTTCGCGAGAGCACTGATCTGCTTGTAGAGCGGGTGCTCCGGATCGAAAGCATCGCTCGCATGCGTGCGCGCCGTTCCGAGCTGGTCGTCGTCCAGGTAGTCACCCACCTTGGAGGCGAAGAGGGGCTGGCGGGCGTCCTTGTCCCCGCCCGCACCGGTGAAGCCCTGCTCGTCGCCGGAGTAGACCACCGGGTTGCCCCGGGAGAGGAACATCAGCTCGTTGGCCAGCCGGTACCGGTCCAGCAGCTCCTGCTCGCCGGCCGCCGGCCGGTCCTGCTTCAGGAAGGTCCCGAAGCGGCCCATGTCGTGGTTGCCGAGGAAGGTGACCTGCTCGTAGGCGTTCGCCTTGTCGGTGGTGTACCGGTAGTCGTCGCCGAAGACGGAGGCCAGCCTGCCGGCCTCCGCGCCCTGGGCGGCGTACGAGCGGATCGCCTCCTGGAGCGGGAAGTCGAGCGTGGCGTCCAGGCGGCCCTGCGTCACGTACGGGGAGGTGATCGCCGTGTCGGCGGAGTAGACCTCGCCGAACATGAAGAAGTCCTTGCGGCCGTGGCGGGCCGCGTACGCGTCGAGGGCGGTGGCCCACTGGGTCCAGAAGCCGGTGTTGACGTGCTTGACGGTGTCGATCCGGAAGCCGTCGACGTCGTAGTCCTCGACCCACTTCTCGTAGATCTTCTCCATCCCCTCGACGACCTCGGGACGCTCGGTCCACAGGTCGTCGAGGCCGAAGAAGTCACCCTTGTCGGAGGATTCGCCCGCGAAGGTGGAGTCGCCGCGGTTGTGGTACATCGTCGGGTCGTTGAGCCAGGCCGGGGACTTCAGGTTCTTCTTCGCGGCCGGGACGAAGGGGGTGCGGGGGAAGGAGTCCCCGTCGGTCTTCGGGAACTTCCCCTCCCCTGCCGCATAGTCCGCGTCCTCGAACGGCACCCCGTCCTTGGTCAGGTAGGGGAAGGCGCCCTTCGACAGGTACCCGTAGGACGCCTCCCGGTAGTCGACGACGTCGGCGGTGTGGTTGGTGATGACGTCGAAGAAGACCTTCATCCCCTTCGCGTGCGCCTTGTCGATCAGCCGCTCCAGATCGGCGTTGGTCCCGAAGTGCGGGTCGACCTGGGTGAAGTCCGTGATCCAGTACCCGTGGTACCCGGCCGAGACGTCCTTGCCCGTCCCCTGTACCGGCTGGTTCTTGAAGATCGGCGCCATCCAGATGGCCGTGGTGCCGAGCCCCTTGATGTAGTCCAGCCGGTCGGCGATCCCCTTGAGGTCCCCGCCCTGGTAGAAGCCCTTGTCCGTGGGGTCCAGCCCGGTCTCCAGACGGGAACCGGTCAGCCCGCCCCGGTCGTTGCGCGGGTCACCGTTCGCGAACCGGTCCGGGAGCACGAAGTAGAACTGCTCCCGGGTCAGGTCGTGCCGCGCGGCCTCGGCCGCCAGTTTGGCGTCCGAGGGCGGGGCCGGTGGCGCCTTGGCGGCGGCCGCCGCGGCGGCGGGGAGGGCGGGCAGGAGCGTCACGGCCAGGGTGGCGGCGAGCACTCTTGCGGCGCCGGCGAGGGCGGGGCGTATCAAGGCGGATCTCCTCGGGTACGGGACGGGGTGGGGCGGGAGGGTCAGTTGCGCCAAGTGTCGGTCAGCGTGACCTTGCCGTTGGCGGGGACCGTGGCGGACCGGTTGGCTCCGCTCTCCCAGGTGACGTTGCCGGCGGCGTCCTTGCGGACGTACTTGTACGCGAAGACCGTGCCGGGCGGGAGCGTGACGTCGAGCTTCCAGACGGGGTAGGCGGCCGGGTCGAGCTTGAGGGCGGCGGCGGTGTTCCAGTTGCCGAGCTCGGCGCGGTCACCGGTGACGTAGATGTTCTGGCCGAGCACGGTGGTGGCGTTGACGGCGAAGGAGGCACCGGCGGTGGCGGTGGGGCTCGCCGTGGGGGTCGGCGTCGGGCTCGGCGTGCCGCTGCCGCAGCTGCGGGCGCCCACGTGCAGGGCGACGGCCGTCCCGGCCCCGAGGGTGGCGCTGAACCGCCCGCCGGAGTCCACGGTCACGGCCCGCCCGCTCTGCACGTCGCAGTAGTCGCCGGGCGGGAGGGAGGTCTGGAACGTCCGGGTCAGCGCCGAGCCCTCGTGGTTGATCGCCACGTACGCCTTGGCGCCGCGCCCGAAGGCGATCTGGTCGCCGCCGTTGTCCCACCAGTCCGTGACGGCCTGGCCGCGCGCCGAGTTGCGGAAGGCGACCATGGAGGAGATCTCCTGCCAAGCGTGCTGGCACTTCCATCCGTCGGTGTAACAGGAGTTCACCGTGCCGCCGTTGGGCGGTCCGGCGTCCCGGTCGGTCCACTCGTAGCCGGAGTGCACGTCCGGGGAGCCGTAGGGCCAAGCGAGCATGAAGACGTTGGCGAGCGTGTAGGCGGACCCGTTCTTGTAGCTGAGGGTGTCACCGCCGCGCTCGGTGTCGTGGTTGTCGACGAAGACGGCGGACTGCCCTGCGGGCATGTACCCCCAGGCCTCCCCGAAGTTCTTCAGGTTGGCGAGGTTCTCGCTCTGGAAGACCCGCTTGAGGTCCCGCGCGTAGCGGAACTCCTGCACGTCCCCGCTCCCGAGGTATTCGCTCGGCGAGACCGCCTCGCCGGCGCCGTGGATCGCCTCCTGCTTCCAGTAGGCGTTCGGCTTCGTCATCCGGGACTTGATGTTGGCGAGGTCGGCGGCCGGCATGTGCTTGGCGGCGTCGATGCGGAACCCGTCGACGCCGAGCGACAGCAGGTCGTTGAGGTAGGCGGCGATCCGCCCGCGCACGTAGTCCTCGCCGGTGTCCAGGTCGGCGAGCTGGACGAGCTCGCAGTTCTGGACGTTCCCGCGGTCCCCGTAGTTCGATATCGAGGACCGGCAGTCGTCCATGTCGGCGCCGGAGTAGATGCCCGGGTAGTTGTACTTCGTGTACGAACTCCCGCCCGTCCCGGTGCCGTCGCCGGCCGCCATGTGGTTGATGACGGAGTCGGCGACGACCTTCACTCCGGCCGCGTGACAGGCGTCGACCATGGCCTTGAAGGCGGCGCGGTCACCCAGCCGCCCGGCGATCTTGTAGCTGACGGGCTGGTACGAGGTCCACCACTGACCCCCCTGGATGTGCTCCTGCGGGGGCGACACCTGGACGTAGCCGTACCCGGCGGGCCCGAGGCTCTCCCCGCAGGCCTTGCCCACGGAGTCGAACCGCCACTCGAACATGACGGCGGTGACGTCCTTCTCACCTGGGGCGGCGGCCAAGGCCCGGGGGGCGGCCCCCCCGACGACGGCGAGGGCGGCCACGGCGGTGACGGCGGATACGGAAAGCAGCGCGGCGGCGGCTCTGACGGCGCGGGCTCGGGTTGGCATGCGGTGTTCCTCCTGGCGGAGAGGCACAGGACCGGGTGGGGACCGGTCACGGCCGAGTTGGGGATTGCAGCGACCGTAGGTGCCCGGCGGAACCGCTGCAAGACCTTGCGCAAGAGATTGCAGAATTGTTTCCGGCCGGGGTCGGGGGTGGACTCACCCCAAGACGGGCCGCAGTCGCCAAGCCGAGCGAGAGTGCGTAGCAACCTGAAGCGCCCACCGACCCTGAAGGGCCGGTGGGCGTCCTTGCGCTAGTGGGGGCGGTCAAAGGTCACGGGAGGGGTGTCCAGACGCAGCCGACGAGGCCGCTCCTCCCCCGGAACCGCCAAAGCCACCCTCGCGGGTGGCTCCGCCCCCTACCCCCCAGGCCCCTGCCCCGTAGACCCCCGGACCACGAGCTCCGGCTGGAAGACGTACTCCGTGCGCTGGACCGGGGTGCCGGCGACCGCCTCCAGGAGGGCTCCCACCGCTGCCGTGGCCATGGCGCGGACCGGTTGGCGGACCGTCGTCAGCGGGGGGTCCGTGAAGGCGATCAGCGGGGAGTCGTCGAAGCCGACCACCGAGATGTCCTCCGGGACGCGCAGCCCGCGCTCGCGGGCCGCCCGTATGACGCCCAGGGCCATCGGGTCGCTGCCGCAGACGATGCCCGTGCAGCCGCGGTCCAGCAGGGCTCCGCCCGCCGCGTGGCCGCCCTCGACCGTGAACAGGGTGCGCTGGATCAGGCCTTCGGCCGCCGCCGACGGGAGGGCGGCGACGAAACCCGCCTCCTTGCGGGCCGACGGAACGTAGCGCGTGGGGCCGATGGCCAGGCCGATCCTGCGGTGGCCCAGGTCCTCCAGGTGACGGACCGCCATCTCCGCCGCCGCGCGGTCGTCCGGGGAGATGAAGGGGGCCTGGACCTGCTCGTTGAACCCGTTGATGAGGACGAACGGGACCCCCCGCGCCGCCAGCCGCTGGTAGCGCGAAGGGTCCGCCGAGGAGTCCGCGTGCAGCCCCGACAGGAACACGATGCCGGTGACCCCGCGTTCCTCCAGCTGCTCCACCAGCTCGTCCTCGGTGGCCCCGCCCGGGGTCTGCGTGCACAGCACCGGGGTGTACCCGTGGCCCGCGAGGGTCTGCTCGATGACCTGGGCGAACGCCGGGAAGATGGGGTTGGTGAGCTCCGGGGTCAGCAGGCCGACCAGGCCGTTGCTGCGCCGGCGCAGCCGGACCGGGCGTTCGTAGCCCAGCAGGTCCATGGCGGCCAGCACCTTGTGCCGGGTGCCGGACGCCACGCCCGCCTTGCCGTTGAGCACGCGGCTGACGGTCGCCTCGCTGACCGAGGCCTGCGCGGCGATGTCCGTCAGCCGCAGCGGGGAGGTCATCCCCGCCACCACACCGCCGTGTCGGCCGGCAGCTCCGACGGGTCGGAGAGGTCCCCGCTCGCCAGCAGTACGGTGCCCGGCGCGGGCATCCGTACCGGCTCGGCCGTGGTGTTGACCGTGCAGGTGAAGTCCCCCCGGCGGAAGGCCAGTACGCCCGACGGAGCCTCCAGCCACTCCACCCCGTCGCCCGCGCCCAGCTCCGGGTGCGAGCGGCGCAGGTGCAGCGCGGCGCGGTAGAGCTCCAGGGTGGAGGCCGGGTCACCGGTCTGCGCGGCCACGCTCAGACCCGCCCACTCGGCCGGCTGCGGCAGCCAGCTGCCGCCTTCGCCGAAGCCGTACGGGGCCTCGGTGCCCGACCACGGGATCGGTACGCGGCAGCCGTCGCGCAGCCCGTCCTGCCCGGCGCCGCGGGCGAAGGCCGGGTCCTGGCGGGCCTCGTCCGGGAGCTCGAGGACCTCCGGCAGGCCGAGCTCCTCGCCCTGGTAGACGTACGCCGATCCGGGCAGGGCCAGCATCAGCAGCGCGGCCGCCCGCGCCCGGGCCAGACCCTGCTCCCCACCCCCGTACCGCGTCACATGACGCACGACGTCGTGGTTGGACAGCACCCACGTCGTCGGCGCGCCCACCGGGCGCATCGCGTCCAGGGACTCGTCGATGGTGGCGCGCAGCGCCCGTGCGTCCCATCCGGTGTTCAGGTAGTGGAAGTTGAAGGCCTGGTGGAGCTCGTCGGGCCGCAGGTACATGGCCGTCCGGTCGGCGCTCGGCGTCCAGGCCTCGGCCACGCCGATCCGGTCGCCGGCGTACTCGTCCAGCACCTTCCGCCAGGAGCGGTAGATCTCGTGGACGCCGTCCTGGTCGAAGAAGGGCAGCACCTGGTTGCCCAGCAGCTTCAGCTGCTCTCCCCGTCCCAGGTCGGGCAGGCCGGGCGCCTTGACCAGGCCGTGGGCCACGTCGATGCGGAAGCCGTCGGCGCCGAGGTCGAGCCAGAACCGCAGGATCGAGCGGAACTCGTCCTGGACGGCCGGGTGTTCCCAGTTGAAGTCGGGCTGCTCGGGTGCGAAGAGGTGCAGGTACCACTCCCCGTCGGCGACCCGGGTCCAGGCGGGTCCGCCGAAGATGGACTCCCAGTCGTTCGGGGGCTCGGCCCCGTCCTCTCCCCGGCCCGGGCGGAAGTGGAAGCGTTCGCGCAGCGGCGTACCCGGTCCTTCGCGCAGGGCCTGCTTGAACCATTCGTGCTGGTCGGAGCAGTGGTTGGGGACCAGGTCCACGATGATCCGCAGGCCCAGCTCGTGCGCCTCGCGGATCACGGCGTCGGCGTCGTGCAGGCTGCCGAACATGGGGTCGATGGCCCGGTAGTCGGCGACGTCGTAGCCGGCGTCGGCCTGCGGGGAGGCGTAGAAGGGGCTGAGCCAGACGGCGTCGACGCCCAGTTCCTTGAGGTAGGGCAGTCGGCTGCGGATGCCTTCGAGGTCCCCCATGCCGTCCCCGTTGGAGTCGGCGAAGCTGCGCGGATAGACCTGGTAGATCACCGCTTCTCTCCACCAGCCGGGCAGGGTGCCGGTGGAGGTGGGAAGGCCGTCCAACGAGGATTCGGCGGCGAGGTGCTGGGTCATGTCGTCCTTGAATGGGTCGGGCCGGGGGTGAGAGGGGGCAGGCTTCGGGTGGTCGGCCCGATGCGCGCGGGGCTGGTCAGCCCTTGGTCGCGCCTGCCGTCATCCCGGCGACGAGGTGACGCTGGGCGAAGAGGAAGAAGAACGCCGCGGGGATGGCGATGAGGATGGAAGCCGCGCTCATCGCACCCCAGTTGGAGGTGTACTGCGTGACGAAGGTCTGCAGGCCGCCGGCCAGCGTCAGGTGCTCGTCTCCGACCATGAAGGCGGAGGCGTACGCGACCTCGCCCCAGGCGGTGATGAAGGCGTAGAAGCCGGTGACGGCGAGGCCGGGCTTGGCCAGCGGCAGGATGAGGCGCCAAAAGGTGCCGAAGGGGTTGAGCCCGTCGACGCGGCCGGATTCGTCGATCTCGACCGGGATGGTGTCGAAGAAGCCCTTCATCATCCAGGCGCAGAACGGCACGGCGATGGTGAGGTACGTGATCACCAGGCCGAGCGGCTGGTTCAGCAGCCCCAGGTCTCCCATGAGGTTGTAGAGGGGGACGATGAGGATGGCCATCGGGAACATCTGCGTGATGAGCAGGGTCCACATCAGCGGCTTCATTCCGGGGAACTTGAAGCGGCTGACGGCGTATCCGGTGGTGGCGGCGATGAACACCCCGAGGACGGTGGTGATGCCGGCGACCAGGACGGAGTTGCCGAACCAGGTGAGGAAGGAGGTCGACTCCACCAGGTAGCGGTAGTTGTCGAGGGTGGGTTCCTTGACGAAGTCCGTGGAGATGGCGTGCTTCGCGGGCTTGAGGGAGGTCAGCAGGATCCACAGCACCGGGAAGACGGCGATCACCGCGGCGACGGCCAGGGTGGCGTGCAGTCCGGCGGAGGCGAGCGGGGAGCGCTTGCCGCGGGGGCGGACGGAGGCCGCCTTCACGGAACTCGCAGAACTCGCGGAGTTGGTCGTCACGGTCACCACACCTCTCCCTGCTTGCGCAGCGAGCGCCGGTAGACCAGCGCGAACATCGTGAGCAGCAGGAGGATCAGTACGCCCCAGGTCGCCGAGACCGCGAAGTCGCGCGGGCTGGTCACGAACGCCTCGCGGAACGCCTGGGTCACCAGGATCTCGGTGGAGTCGCCGGGGCCGCCCCGGGTGAGCAGGAAGATCACCGGGAACATGTTGAAGGTCCAGATGGTGGAGAGCAGGATCACGGTCATGCTGACCGTGCGCAGTCCCGGCAGGGTGATGTGGCGGAACCGCTGCCAGGGGGTCGCCCCGTCCATCTCGGCCGCTTCGTAGAGCTCGCCGGGGATGGACTGCATGCCGCCGAGCAGGGCGACCATCATGAAGGGGACGCCGAGCCAGACGTTGACGGCGATGACCGCGATCTTGGCCCAGGTCGGGTCGTCGAGCCACGGGACGGCGGAGATGCCGCCGCCTTCGAGGATCTTGTTGAGGATGCCGTTGTCGCGGTTGAAGAGGAACCGCCAGGCGAAGACGGAGACGAATCCGGGGACGGCCCAGGGCAGGATGAGCGCCATCCGGTAGGCGGCGCGCCCCTTGAACTCGCGGTTGAGCACGGTGGCGAGGCCCAGGCCGAGCGCGAAGGTGACCGACACGCAGGCGACGGTCCACAGGACCGTCCACACCAGCCGCTGCAGGAACACCGGGTCGGCGAGGACGTCGGCGTAGTTGTCGAGTCCGACGAACTGGTACGTCGCCTCGATGTGGTTGGCGCCGATGGTCCGGCTGACGTTGCGCTCGGTGGCGTCGGTCAGCGACAGGTAGACGCCGCGGACGAGCGGCCAGCCGATGATCACGCCGAGCACGAGCACCACGGGGGTGATCATGGCCCAGGCGTACCAGTGGGTGGCGAGGGCCCGCTTCAGCCCCGGGCGGTTGCTCCCGCCGGTCCTGTTGTCAGTCCTGCGGCTCCGGCCGCGGGCGGCGGGACCGGCGTCAGGACCGGTCTCGCTGCCCGCGGCCTTCGCCACCGACTGGCTGGTGTGAGCAGCCATCTCTTCGTTACTTCCAGCCCTTGAGGATCTTGCGGAATTCGGCGCCGGCCGCCTTGGCCGCGTCCTCCGGGCTCGAGGCCCCGGTGATCGCCTTGGTGTATTCGACCTTGAGCGGCTCGAAGAGGGATCCGTTCTCCGGGATCCAGGCGCGCTCGACGGCCTTGTCCACGGCCGGCTTGAAGAACTGCACCATCTCGCTGGACTTGACCTCGGGCTGCTCGTAGGCGGCCGTCCGGGTCGGGAGCAGGCTCAGCTCCTTGGCGGACTGGACCTGCACCTCCTGCGAGGTCATGTAGTCGACGAAGGCGTTCGCGGCGGCGATGTTCTTGGAGCCCGCGTACACGGCGAGGTCGTGGCCGCCCTGCGGGGCGCCCGCCTTGACGGAGCCGGCCGGGACGGCGGCGATGCCGAGGTTGGCCTTGTCCTTGAACTGGTCGCCCGCGTAGGTGTCGGCCACGGCCCAGGGGCCGTTGATCATCATCGCGGCCTCGCCCGTCTTGAAGGCGGTCTGCATGTTGGTCCAGCCGTCGGTGGCGTTGGTGATCGCCGCACCCGAGGTGACCAGGTCGCGGGCGGCCTTGAAGGCCTTGACGCCCGCGGCGTTGTCGACGGTGACCGTCTTGGTCTTCGCGTCGACGAGGTCGCCGCCCTCTCCGTAGATGAGGGGGAGGAACCAGTAGGAGTCGTCGCCGCGCAGGTAGAGGCCGGCCTTGCCGGTCTTGGCCTTGATGGCCGCGGCGGCGGTCTTCACCTCTTCGAGCGTCTTGGGGGGCTCGACGCCGGCGTCGGCGAGCATCTTCTTGTTGTAGAAGAGGCCCATGGTGTCGATGACCTGCGGGACGCCGTAGGTCTTGCCCTCGTACTTGCCGCTGGCCGCAGCCTGGGGCAGGAACTCGGTGTCGATCTTCTTGGCCGTGTCGGCCGGAACCTCGGCGAGGTAGCCGAGGGAGGCGAAGTCGGCGACCCAGCCCACGTCGGCGCGGATCACGTCGGGGGCCTCGGAGCCGCTGCTGAAGGCGTTCTTGACCTTGTTCTGCGCGTCGCCGTACGGGACGTTGACGTACTTGACGGTCACCTTGGGGTGCTTGGCGGTGAACGCCTCGGCGATCTTCTGGAAGGACGCCTTCTCGGCGTCGTTCGAGGTGTCCCACCACGTGACCGTGCCGGAGAGCTCCCCGTCGGCCTTGGCGCCGTCGCTGCCGTCCTTGGTGTCACCGCCGCAAGCCGTCGCCGCGAGCGCCAGAGCCGCGACCAGCGCGGTGGCCGCTATGCCACGCCGCATATGAACTCCTTCGATGATCCCGGCCGCGCCTCGCGGTTCCGAGTTGCCGAGAACGTAACAAGCCTGAAAGCCGACCGAAAGACCTTGCGGGAACTTTCTGCAAGAAGCGGTGATCGTTACATCCGTGTGTCCGTACGGTTGCCGCAGCTTGCTGTTAGTTCGAACCCTCTTCGACTGTCCGGGCCCGCAACCAGGGGGTGCGTACGCGCGTTGACCCGATATGACCCACGAGTTGACCGCCGCCCGGCTTGCAAGTGCTTCCAGCAACGCCACCGCGAGCGGCGGCTGGTGGCGCGATGCCGTCCTCTACCAGGTGTACGTCCGCTCCTTCGCGGACAGCGACGGCGACGGGATCGGGGACCTGCGCGGGGTCCGCGAGCGGCTGCCCCACCTGGCCCGGCTCGGGGTCGACGCGGTGTGGCTGACCCCCTTCTACGTCTCCCCCCAGGCGGACGGCGGCTACGACGTCGCCGACTACCGGGCCGTCGACCCGCTCTTCGGAGACCTCTCCGACGCCGACGACCTCATCCGCGCCGCGCACGCGCTGGGGCTGCGGGTGATCGTGGACGTGGTCCCGAACCACACCTCCGAGCAGCACGCCTGGTTCCGCGCGGCGCTGGCCGGGGAGCCGGGAGCCCGCGACCGCTACCACTTCCACCCCGGCCGGGGGCCCTCCGGGGAGCTCCCGCCCAACGACTGGGAGTCGGTCTTCGGCGGGGCCGCCTGGACCCGGACCCCGGACGGCGCCTGGTACCTGCACCTCTTCGCCCCCGAGCAGCCCGACCTGAACTGGGAGAACCCGGAGGTCGCCGAGGAATTCTCCGCCGTCCTGCGGTTCTGGCTCGACCTCGGCGTCGACGGGTTCCGGGTGGACGTCGCCCACGGCATGGTCAAGGCCCCGGGCCTGCCGGACATCGGCCGCGGGGCACAGGCCACCCTCATCGGCACCGAGCCGCTCCCCTTCTTCGACCAGGACGGCGTGCACGCGATCCACCGGTCCTGGCGGCGGCTGCTCGATTCCTACGAGGTCCCGCGCATCGGGGTCGCCGAGGCCTGGGCGCCCACCTCCGAGCGGCTCGCGCTGTACGTCCGCCCCGACGAACTGCACCAGGCCTTCAACTTCCGATTCCTGAACTGCCCGTGGGACACCACCGCACTGCGCACCGTCATCGACGAGTCCCTCGCCGCCACCGCCTCGGTCGGCGCCCCGACGACCTGGGTGCTGTCCAACCACGACGTCGTACGGCACCGGACCCGCTACGGCAGCCTGGCCCGGGCCCGGGCGGCCGCGCTGCTGATGCTGGCCCTGCCCGGATCGGCGTACGTCTACCAGGGCGAGGAGCTCGGCCTGCCCGAGGTGACCGACCTCCCGGACTCCGCCCGCCGGGACCCGGCCTTCACCCGCAGCGCCGGGCAGGACGGGCTGCGCGACGGCTGCCGGGTACCGATCCCGTGGTCCGGGGAGGAGCCCCCGTACGATTTCGGGCCTGCCGGGAGCTGGCTCCCCCAGCCGGCCGGCTGGGGCGGGCTCAGCGTCGCCGCGCAGACCGGCGACCCCCACTCCACCCTGGAGCTCTACCGCGCCGCCCTGGAACTGCGCCGCGCGATGCCGGGCCTCGGGGCACCGGAGGCGGGGGTCTTGGAGGCGGGGGGCATGGAGGCAGGGGTCTTGGAAGCGGGCCTCTCGGACACGGCAGAGGCCGGGGGCGCGGAGTCCGGGATGCAGTGGCTGCCCGCGCCCGAGGGCGTGCTCCTCTTCACCCGCCCCGGCTTCGCGTGCACGCTCAACACCCGCCCGGTCCCGCTCGAACTGCCCTCGCCGGGACGGCCCGTCCTGTCCAGCGCCCCGGTGGAGACGGACGGCCGCACCGTCCGGCTTCCCCCGGATTCGTGCACGTGGTGGTCATTGTGAACGTCCGACCGGTACAGTCCAATCCCGTGACCGCACGGCTAGCCGACATCGCAGCCCAGGCGGGGGTCAGCGAAGCCACAGTCAGCCGCGTGCTCAACGGCAAGCCCGGTGTGGCCGCAGGCACCCGTGAATCCGTGCTGGCCGCCCTCGACGTGCTCGGCTACGAACGCCCCGTACGGCTGCGCCAGCGCAGCGCGGGACTCGTCGGCCTGATAACCCCCGAGCTCGACAACCCCATCTTCCCGGCGCTCGCCCAGGTCATCGGCCAGGCGCTGACCCGGCAGGGCTACACCCCGGTGCTGGCCACGCAGACGCCCGGCGGGTCCACCGAGGACGAGCTCGTGGAGATGCTCGTCGAACGCGGGGTCTCCGGGATCATCTTCGTCTCCGGGCTGCACGCGGACACCACGGCCGACATGGGCCGCTACGACCAACTCCGCGGACAGGGCGTCCCGTACGTCCTCATCAACGGGTTCTCCGACAAGGTGCAGGCCCCCTTCGTCTCCCCCGACGACCGGGCCGCGATGCACCTCGCGGTGACCCACCTGACCGCACTCGGGCACACCCGGATCGGGCTGGCCGTGGGGCCCAAGCGGTTCGTGCCGGTGCTCCGCAAGATCGAGGGCTTCCGGCAGGGCATGAAGGAACGGCTCGGACTCGGCGAGGACGAGGTCGAGGAGCTGATCCAGCACTCCCTCTACACGCTGGAGGGCGGCCAGGCCGCCGCGGCCGCGCTCATCTCCCGCGGCTGCACGGCGGTGGTGTGCGCGAGCGACATGATGGCGCTGGGCGCGATCCGGGCGGCCCGGCAGCAGGGCCTCAAGGTCCCGCAGGACGTGTCGGTGGTCGGCTTCGACGACTCCCCGCTCATAGCGTTCACGGATCCGCCGCTGACCACCATCCGCCAGCCCGTGCAGGCCATGGGCCAGGCCGCGGTACGGACCCTGCTGGAGGAGATCGGCGGTACGCCGGCCCCGCACAGCGAGTTCGTGTTCCTCCCCGAGCTGGTCGTCCGCGGCTCCACCGCTTCGGGCCCCCAGCAGGGCCGCGGTCCCGCACGCCCCTGAGTGACGCCCCTGCCGTTTTCCCTAGGGACGTAAGGCCTCCGCTCGTCCCGAAGGCGGAGAGGCTGCGGCCAAGACCGTCCCAAGGGATGATCGAAGGCGAGTCCGCATCTGGCAGACTCTTTTCCTATGGGTGAAGCGAGCGTGAAGACACTGGATACCCGGACGGACGTCTCGTCACCCCCCGTGACCGAGAGCCAGGACCGCCCGGAGTCGTCCGAGCGTGCACTGCTCTCCAGGCTGCGCGTCCCCCGGCGACCCCGGATCTGGTTCGAGGTCCTGCTGATCGCGGTCAGCTACTGGACGTACTCGCTGATCCGCAACGCCGTGCCCGAGCAGAAGGCGGCCGCGCTCGCGAACGCCGACTGGATCTGGAAGGTGGAGCAGGCGCTCGGCATCGCCGTCGAGGAGAAGATCAACCACGCCGTCAATTCGGTGACCTGGCTCGTGGTGGGCATGAACTACTACTACGCCACGCTCCACTTCGTCATGACCATCGGCGTGCTGGTCTGGATCTACCGCTTTCATCCCGGGCGTTACGCGGCGACGCGGCTCATCCTCTTCGCCACCACGGGCGTGGCCCTGGTCGGCTACTACTTCTACCCGCTCGCGCCGCCCCGGCTGATGAACGGGCAGGGTTTGAGCGGGAGGGGCTTCGTCGACACCGTGCTGGTCCACCACACCTGGGGCTCCATGGCCTCGGGCAACCTCAAGCACATGTCGAACCAGTACGCGGCCATGCCGTCCATGCACATAGGGTGGTCGCTCTGGTGCGGGCTGACGATCTTCGCGGTCGCCTCCGCCCCCTGGGCCCGGATCCTGGGCCTGCTCTACCCGACGGCGACGCTGATCGTGATCGTGTCCACCGCCAACCACTTCTGGCTCGACGCCGTCGGCGGCATGCTCTGCCTGGCCTTCGGCTACGCCGTCTCCCGCGCCTGGTACGGGTCGCTCCCGCACCGGCTGCCGCGCCGGCCCGAGGAGACCGGCCGCCACCCGGTGGCGGCGGCCGTGCTGAACCATCCGGCGCTGGGCCGCTTCCGGCGCTGAGGCCCCGCCCGTTTCCGGCGCTGAGCCCTGCCGTCTCACCCCTCCCTGTGGGTGATCCGGCCTCCCGACATGGTGAGCCGGACCGGCACCCCGGCCAGCTCGTCCGCCGGAGCGTCCACCGGGTCCAGGCCGAAGGCGGTCAGGTCGGCCCGGAAACCGGCCGCGATCCGCCCCGCCACCGCTCCCTCCCCCGCCGCCAGCGCGGCGTGCGAAGTCATGCCCTCCAGGGCCATCAGCCCGCTCAGGGCCGCCCCGGTCCACGCCCCCGTACCGGCCGAGGCCGCGCCGCGCGGGTCGCGGGCGGTGGCCAGGACCTGGCGGGCGTCGTAGTGGGCGATGGGCCAGTCGGAGCCCAGGGCGAGCACCGCGCCGGCCTCGCGCAGGTCCCGGCAGCGCCAGGCGCGGCCGGCCCGCTCCTCCCCCAGCCGCTTGGACCACTCGTCGCTGTGGTCGGCCCGGGTGTACGCGGTGTGCGGCGGCTGCATCGAGGCGATCACCCCGAGCTCCGCGAACCGCTTCAGCTGGCCGTCCGGGACGGTCTCGATGTGCTCGATCCGGTGCCGCATCCGGCCCCGCAGGCCCAGCGACTCCACGGTGTCCAGGACGTGTCGGACCGCCGCGTCGCCGATGGCGTGGGTCGCGGTGCGCACCCCGGCCGCGTCGAGGACCCGTACCGCCTCGGCGTAGGCCTGCGGATCGGGCCAGAAGGCGTCGGTGCCACGGCCGTGGCAGTCGGCGTGCTCCAGCCAGGCGGTGCCGCCCTCGACGGTGCCGTCCATGAAGAACTTGACCCCGCCGACCTTCCAGTGGCGGCCCGCGAGCCGCTGGAGCTCGATCAGCTCCTCCAGGTCCTCGCCGGTGGCTCCGGGCATGCACCAGGGCGAGAGGTTCAGGCGCAGCGGGAGGTCGCCCTCGTACTCGGCGGTCGCGAGCAGGGCGGGTACGTCCCCGTCGCCGAGGTCCATGACGTGTGCGCCGGTCAGACCGGTGGCGGCCATGTCGGAGAGCAGGCCGGTGAGGCGTTGCCGGCGCTCGGTGTACGTGGGCTTCGGCGCGAGCGAGCCGACCAGGGCCATCGCGGCGTGCTCGACGAGGTGGCCGGTGGGCCGCCCGTCGGCGTCGCAGACGATCTCGGAGCGCTGGGCGAAGGCGCGCGGGCCGGTGATCCCGGCGGCGGCCAGGGCCGCGCCGGAGGCGAGCGCGGAGTGGCCGTCGTAGAGGCGCAGGAAGGCGGGGGCTCCGGCGAGGGCCTCCTCGATCAGGGCCTTGTCGACGGGGCGGCCGCCGAAGGCGTTGTGGTCGAGGCCGAAGCCGGTGACCCAGCCGCCGGGGCCCCGGTCTGCGGTGCGCAGGGCGGCGCGGAGCTGGTCGAGGTCGGTGACGGCGGAGAGGTCCGTACCGGTCGCCATCTCGATGCCCCAGACGGGGTGGCTGTGGGCGTCGGTGAGTCCGGGGGTGAGGGTGGCGCCGCCGAGGTCCACGGTCTCGGTGCCGGGGCCGCGCCAGTCGCGGACGTCGGCCTCGTCTCCGACGGCGACGATCTCGCCGCCGAGGACGGCTACCGCGCGGGCCTCGGGGCGGGCGGGGTCGAGGGTGCGGACGCGGGCTCCGGTGAGGACGGTGTCGGCAGCGGGCACGGCTCTGCTCCTTGGGGGGCTTCGGGGGCGGGTTCTTCGGCGAATCGGGCGTAGACCTCGGGGCGGCGGGTCTTCAGGCGCTGGGCGAGGGCGAGCCCGGCGAGGAAGACGGCGGGGACGAGGGCCACGAGGAGGATGTTGACGGTGGTGGAGGCCATGGTGAAGAGGGCCGCCTTGGAGACGACGAGGCAGATCGCGACGGCCAGCAGCACGGCGGCGGTGACGGGCGCGATCAGGGTCCGCCAGGGCCCCTCGTCGTGCCGGACGCGGCGGAAGTAGACGGGTACGGCGATGGCGGCGAGCAGCATCAGGGCCATGAGGCCGATCATGCCCGGGGTGTTCACCCAGAGCAGGAGCTGCTGGTACGGGTCGGCTCCGGCGAGGGCGAAGCCGAGGACGATGACGGCGCCGAGGGCGGTCTGCGCCGCGCCGGCGACGTACGGGGAGCCGTGGCGCGGGTGGATCCGGCCGAGGGCGGCGGGCAGGATGCCTTCCTCGGCGAGGGCGAGGGCGTACCGGTTGATGGCGTTGTGGAAGGCGAGGAGGGAGGCGATGACGCTGGTGACGATGAAGACGTGCATCAGGTCGGCCGCCCAGGGGCCCACGTAGGTGGTGATGGCGGTGAAGAAGAGGCCGGCGGGGTCCGCGGCGGCCGCGGCGAGGACTTCCTCGGTTCCGAAGGCCTGGATGACGGTCCAGACGATGAAGGCGTAGAAGAGGCCGAGGAAGGCGACGGCGATGTAGGTGGCGCGCGGGATGGTCCGGTCGGGGTCGCGGGCCTCGCGGCGGTAGATGACGGTGGACTCGAAGCCGGTGAACGCGGCGAAGGCGAAGGCCAGGACGGCCGCGGCGCCGGGGACGAGCACCGCGCCGGGAGCGAAGGATCCGAGGGAGAGTCCGTGGGCGCCGCCCTCGATGAGCACGCCGCCCGCGAGCAGGACGAGGATCCCGGTCTCGGCGACGAGCAGGATGCCGAGCAGTTTGGCGCCGAAGTCGATGGAGCGGAAGCCGCCGTACCAGATGAGGAGGAGGCCGGCGAGGGAGACGGGCAGCCAGGGGATGTCGAGGCCGGCGAGGGCGCGCCCGGTGTCGGCGGTGGTGGTGCCGAGGAGCCCGTAGACGCCGATCTCCATGCCGTTGTAGCCGATGAGGGCGAGCAGGGCGGCGCCGATGCCGACGCGCTTGCCGAGGCCGCGGGCGATGTAGGCGTAGAAGGCGCCGCCGCTGCGGACGTGGCGGCTCATGGTGGTGAAGCCGACGGCGAAGATCGCGAGGGTGAGGCCGGCGAGGAGGTAGCCGGCGGGGGCGCCGATGCCGCCGAGCAGGATCGCGACGGGGGCGACGCCGGCCATGACGGTGAGCGGGGCGGCGGCGGAGACGACGAAGAAGGAGATGTCGGCGGTACCGAGCGCGCCGTGGCGCAGGTCGGTTCCGGTTCTTGTTCCGGATCTCGGCGGCTCGGGCGTTTCGGGCATGCGGGAGCACCCTTCTGCGAACGGCAGGCGGCGGGGAACGGAAAACCTAAAGGCTTTCGGTTTGCGGCAATGTAGCCTCCGGTTTTGGCGTACGGGAAGACCTGACGGCGGGAGAAATACGATGGCGCGGCCACGCACCCCACTGCTCGACCGGGAGCGGATCGGCAGTGCGGCACTGCAACTGCTCGCCGAGCAGGGCGAGTTCAGCGTCCCGCAGATCGCCCGGGCGCTCGGGGTGCAGACCGGGTCGCTGTATCACCACGTGGACGGCCGGGCGGGGGTCATCGAGCTGATCCGGGAGCGGGTGTGCGCCCGGATCGACGGCGGCACGCTGTCCTCGCCGGAGCCCTGGGACCGGGCACTGGAGGCCTGGGCCCGGTCGTACCGGGCCGCCTTCGCCGCCTATCCGCGGGCCATCCCGCTGCTGATGACCACCCCGGTACGGGCGCCCGCGGTGCTCGCGCAGTACGAACGGGCGGTCGCCCTCCTGCTGCGGGCCGGCTTCGCCACGGAGCAGGTGATGCCGCTGCTCACGGGCCTGGAGAACCTGGTCCTGGGCTCGGCCCTGGACCTCGCGGCCCCGGACGCCATGTGGGAGCCGACCCCGGGCACCCCGCTGCTCGCACGGGCCCTGGCCGCCCAGGGCCCCGGGCGCGCGGAGGCCGCCTTCGAGGTGGGCCTGACGGCGTTCCTGGCGTACGCGCGGGGCCTGCGCGGCGGGGCGGACGCGGGGGCAGACGCGGGGGCGGACGGGGAGGCGGAGGCGGAGGCGCAGCGGTAACCGCCGGGCGGCGTGACAATGGGGGCGAGGAAGGAACGCGTCTGCCGTTGCGGAGAGGCGGGAAGCTCGTGGTGGCGTACATAGCCGTGACCGCCCTGAGTCATGTCGGGCTGGTCCGCGAGCACAACGAGGACAGCCTGGTCATCGGGCCGTGGACGCTGTGCGGAACCACGACCCGGAGCCCCCAGACCCTCCTGTTCCCCCTCGGCAGACCGCTCGTGGTCGCGGTCGCCGACGGACTCGGCGGGCAGCCGGCCGGCGAGGTCGCCAGCGAGCTGGTCGTCAGGGAACTCGCCCTGCTCGGCCCCACGCTGGACGGGGCCGAGGCGGTCGAGGACGCACTGAACCTCTGCAATCGCGCGGTGCACTCCGCCACCGACGGCCGTCCGGAGTTGACGTCGATGGGGACCACCGTCGCCGGCACCCTGGTCATGCCGGAGTCGCTGCTGTCGTTCAACGTCGGCGACAGCAAGGTGTACCGGGTGGCCGAGGACGGGCTGCGCCAGGTCAGCGTGGACGACAGCCCGCCGCTTCCGCCGGGGCAGCGCACCACCTCGGCCGTGACGCAGACCCTCGGCGGGAGCCGCGCCGAGCACGTCCTCACCCCGCACGTGGCGACCTTCCCGCTCTCCACGGGCGACCGGTACCTGGTGTGCACCGACGGGCTGACCGACCCGGTGCCCGACGAGGCCATCGGCGAGGTGCTGCGGGCGCACGACGACGGCAAGGCCGCGTTCGAGCTGTGGAGGGCCGCCATCGAGGCCGGAGGCCCCGACAACATCACGCTCGCGCTGGTGCGCATCGGGGCCTAGGGCCTGTCGTCGAACTCCCGTCGCCGCGAGGCAGAAGGGAGTTTGACGACAGGCCCTAGACCTGCTGGTTCGCCACTGCCTGCCGCTTCGTCTCGTCGTAGGCCGCGCGGGCCTTCTCCACGTCGTCCATGCGCAGGCCCGTCCAGTGGGCGAGGGCGCGGACCCGCTCGGCGGCCTCGCGGCCCAGCGGGGTGAGCGAGTAGTCGACCCGGGGCGGGATGACGGGCTTGGCATCGCGGTGCACGAAGCCGTCGCGCTCCAGCGTCTGGAGGGTCTGCGTCAGCATCTTCTCGCTGACCTTGGCGACCGTTGCGACGTGTCGGCGCAGTTCGCTGAAGCGGTACGAGCGGTCGAGCAGGGCGTCCAGTACGAGGACGCCCCAGCGGCTGGTGACGTGTTCCAGGACGAGCCGGTGCGGGCACATCGCCTCGGCCCGGGTCCACTTCTCGCGCATCTCACTTACTCCCATGCCAGTACCTTACTTCAAAGTGGGTACTGCCGTTTAGTTAGTGCCCGACATACGGTGAGTGCACAGCCCCGGAAAACGGGGAGCAAGGCCCAGATCAGGAGTGAACCCGCCATGAGCATCGTCGTCACCGGAGCCACCGGAGCCCTCGGCCGTCTCGTCATCGACGAGCTGCTCGCCCGGGGCGTCCCCGCCGCCGAGATCGCCGTCGTCGTCCGCGACAAGGAGAAGGCCGCCCCGCTCGCCGCCCGGGGCATCGAACTGCGCATCGCCGACTACAACGTGCCCGAGACGCTCGCCGGGGCCTTCCGCTCCGGTGACCGGGTCCTGATGATCTCCGGCAGCGAGGTCGGACAGCGGGTGCCCCAGCACTCCGCCGCGATCGACGCGGCGAAGGAGGCCGGGGTGGCGCAGTTCGCGTACACCGGCATCCTGGGCGGGCCGGAGGCGGACTTCGACCTCGCCGCCGAGCACCGGGCGACCGAGGAGCTGATCCTCGCCTCGGGTCTGCCCCACACCTTCCTGCGCAACGGCTGGTACACCGAGAACTACACGGGCAACCTCGCGCCGGTGCTCGCGCACGGTGCGGTCCTGTCCAACGCGGGTGAGGGCCGGGTGGCCTCGGCGGCCCGCGCCGACTACGCGGCGGCGGCCGCGGCCGTGGTGACCGGGGAGGGCCACCTCGGCCGGGCCTACGAGCTGAGCGGCGACGTGGCGTGGTCCTTCGCGGAGTACGCGGCGGCGGTCGCGGAGGCCACCGGGCGGGAGATCGCGTACAACGCCGTGACCCCCGAGGCCCACCACGCCGTCCTCACCGGAGCGGGAGTCCCGGCGCAGTTCGCCGAGATCCTGGTCGACGTGGACCTCGCCATCGAGCGCGGCCGCCTGGCCGGCACCTCCGGCGACCTGTCCCGCCTGATCGGCCGCCCCACGACGCCGATGGCACTGACGGTCGCGGAGGCCGTGGCCACCGCGACCAGCGCGGGCTGAGGAGCCCTACGAGATCTCCGTGTACGGCCAGACCGCCCCAGTCCTCGAAGACCAGGACGCAGCTCTTGGAGGCATCGGCGCCGGTGCCGGTGCCGGTGCCGGTGCCGGTGTAGCGCCACAGCTCGCCGGACGTCGAGGCCTTGAGTTTGCCCGCGGTCGTGAGCCCGAGAGCATCGGCCACCCCGTCGCCCGTGAGGTCGCGCCGTACGGGAACCGGGAAAGCAGTCGCCCGAGCAGGAGGAAACTCCGAGCCCGTTCCGGGACCAGGGGCACGAGCAAGAGCAAGTCCCCCCGCCTGCCCTGACCTTGGCACCCGAACTGGCCGAGGAGCCCGATCCGGGGCCGGCAAGGCCGCCTGACCGCCCGGGACCGATTTCTACAAGACGCGCCCCGAACCGGGTCCGCACACTGGCGACGGCCACCGAGATACCGGGTGATCGTCCCGGCCCGGACGCCGTCGCAACCCTGACGGCCCTCTTCTCGCGGCCTGACCACTCCCCACCAAACGACTGTTTGATCAAGGAGTCACATGCGTAAGTCACTTGCCGCGTCCATCTCCGCCGGCGTGATCGTCTTCGCCAGCCTGGCAACAGCCAGCCCCGCTTCCGCCAGTGCGAAGGTGTGCGGATGGGGCGGAGACAGCAGCCTGGGGTACTGGGAAGTCTGTTACTCGGTCTGGGGCAGCGGCCTGTACGTCGATTCGGTCGAAGGCAGCGCCCGGCGGACCGACGGCGGCCCCGCGAGGTCGATCCACTTCGAATACGTCAAGGCCGGCAACGTGCACTGGAAGAACAGCCAGCAGTACTGGAGCAACAACCAGGCGGACTGGCAGAACGTCAAGGGCAACGTCTCGAAGGCGGGCGACTACTGCGCCAAGCTCTGGGTCGAGCAGAACGGCGGCCACTACTGGGCCGGCCAGGCCTGCGTCAACATCCACCTCTGACCCTTGCCTGACCGGGGCGTGGCCGAGCACCGGATCGTTCCGGACCCGGCGGGGTCCGGAACGATCCGGGCCGGCTACGCCCCGTAGAACAGCTCGTCCACCACGCCCCGCGCGCGTCGGGTGATGCGGCGGTAGTCCTCCAGCATGTCGCCGACCGTGCCCTCCGCGTAGCCGAGGTAGCGGCCGACCGCCGCCAGTTCGCGGGCCTCGGAGGGGAAGGTGTCGCCCGCCCGGCCGCGGACCAGCATCACGGCGTTGCGGACCCGGGTGGCCAACACCCAGGCCTCGTCGAGGATCTGCGCCTCCTCGGTCGGGATCAGCCCGGCCGCGTGCGCGGCGGCCAGGGCCTCGCGGGTCCGGGTCGTGCGCAGGCCCGGTTCCGCCCAGGCGTGCCGCATCTGGATCAGCTGGACGGTCCACTCGACGTCGCTGAGGCCGCCGCGGCCGAGTTTGGTGTGCAGGGTCGGGTCGGCGCCCCTGGGCAGGCGTTCGGATTCCATCCGGGCCTTCAGGCGCCGGATCTCGCGGACGGCGTCTTCGCCGAGGCCTTCCATCGGGTAGCGCAGCGGGTCGATCAGGTCGATGAAGCGCCGGCCGAGGTCGAGGTCTCCGGCCACCGGTTCGGCGCGCAGCAGGGCCTGGGACTCCCAGGTCAGGGCCCAGCGGCGGTAGTAGGCGGCGTACGAGGGCAGGGTGCGGACCAGGGGGCCGGAGCGGCCTTCGGGGCGCAGGTCGGCGTCGATGAGCAGCGGCGGGTCTGCGGTGGGGAGTTGGAGGAGCCTGCGCATCTCGGAGACGACGTGCTGGGCGGCCTTGGCGGCTTCCTGTTCGTCGACGCCCTCGCGCGGCTCGTGGACGAACAGGACGTCGGCGTCGGAGCCGTAGCCGAGCTCGTGGCCGCCGAAGCGGCCGACGCCGATGACCGCGAAGCGGGTGGGCAGGGTGTCGCCCCAGTGGGCCTGCACGGCGGCGCGCAGGGCGCCGGCGATGGTGACGGCGGTGAGTTCGGAGACGGCGCGGCCGACCCGGTCGACCAGGGCTCCGTGGTCCTCCTCGGCCGGGCTGTCCTCCGTACCGTAGGAGCCGATGATGTCTGCGGCGGTGGTGCGGAACAGCTCGCGGCGGCGCACTCCGCGGGCGGCGGCCACCCCGGCTTCCGGGTTCTCGGCGCGGCCGACGGCGGCGAGCACCTCCTGCTCCAGGGCCTCGTGGGTACGGGGAACCAGGCCTTCGGGGTCGCCCAGCAGGGCCACCGCTTCGGGGGCGCGCATGAGGAGGTCCGGGGCGAGGCGTCCGGCGGAGAGCACCCGGGCGAGGTTCTCCGCGGCGGCGCCCTCGTCGCGCAGGAGGCGCAGGTACCAGGGGGTCCTGCCGAGGGCGTCGGAGACCTTGCGGAAGTTCAACAGGCCCGCGTCCGGGTCGGCGGAGTCGGCGAACCAGCCGAGGAGCACCGGCAGCAGGGTGCGCTGGATGGCGGCGGCGCGGGTGACGCCGGAGGCGAGGGCTTCGAGGTGGCGCAGGGCGGCGGCCGGATCGGCGTACCCGAGGGCTTCGAGGCGCTGGCCGGCGGCGCGCGGGGAGAGCCGGGTCTCGCCGGGGGCGAGCTGGGCCACGGCGTCGAGGAGCGGCCGGTAGAAGATCTTCTCGTGCAGGCGGCGGACCACGGAGGCGTGCCGGCGCCAGGCCTTGTTGAGTTCGGCGACGGGTTCGGTGCGCAGGCCCAGCGAGCGGCCCAGGCGCCGCAGGTCGGCCTCGTCCTCGGGAACGAGGTGGGTGCGGCGCAGCCGGTAGAGCTGGATGCGGTGCTCCATGGCCCGCAGGAAGCGGTACGCGTCGTGCAGTTGGGCGGCGTCGGCTCGCCCGACGTAGCCGCCGGCGGCGAGGGCGGTGAGCGCGTCGAGGGTGGTGCCGGAGTGCAGGGTGGCGTCGGAGCGGCCGTGCACGAGCTGGAGGAGCTGGACGGCGAACTCGACGTCGCGCAGGCCGCCGGGGCCGAGCTTCAGCTCGCGCTCGACCTGGGCGGCGGGGATGTTGTCGACGACGCGGCGGCGCATCTTCTGGACGTCGGGGACGAAGTTCTCGCGCTCGGCGGCCTGCCAGACGAGGGGAGTTATGGCGGCGATGTACTCGGCGCCGAGCGCCTCGTCGCCGGCGACGGCACGGGCCTTGAGGAGGGCCTGGAACTCCCAGGTCTTGGCCCAGCGCTGGTAGTAGGCGAGGTGGGAGGCGAGGGTGCGGACGAGCGGACCGTTTCTGCCCTCGGGGCGGAGGTTGGCGTCGACGGGCCAGATGGTGCCTTCGACGGTGGTCTCGGAGCAGATCCGCATGAGGTGGGAGGCGAGCCGGGCTGCGGCCTGGACGGCCTTGCCCTCGTCCGCGCCGGGAGCCGCGTCGCCGACGAAGATGACGTCGACGTCGGAGACGTAGTTCAGCTCGTTGCCTCCGCACTTGCCCATGGCGATGACGGCGAGCCGGCAGACGGCCGCGTCCTCGGGGGCGGCGGCGGTCGCGATGCGCAGGGCCGCGCGGAGGGTGGCGGTGGCCAGGTCGGCGAGCTCGGCGGCGGTCTGGGCTACGTCTATGGTCCCGCAGACGTCGCGGGCGGCGATGGAGAGCAGGCAGCGGCGGTAGGCCACGCGCAGGTCCACGGGGTCGTGGGCGCCGGCCAGGCCCTGCTCGAACTCCGGGAGCCCGGGGTGCAGATCGGCGGCCTCGTAGGTGACGAGGGCCTGCCAGTCCCGGGGGTGGCGGGCCAGGTGGTCGCCGAGGGCCTCGGACGCACCGAGCACGCCGAGGAGGCGGTCGCGCAGGGGTTTGGCACTGACGAGGGTGTCGAGGAGGACGGGCAGCTCCTCGGGGGTCTGCGCCTCGGCGATCCGAACCAGCCCGAGGAGGGCGAGGTCGGGATCGGCGGTGCCCCCGAGGGCGTCGAGGAGCACCGGATCGGTGCGTACGGCGGCCAGCACGTCGTTGTCGAGCAGCCGGGCGGCGGCCGAGGGGTCGGTGAACCCGCTGCGCAGCAGCCGGCTGAAGGTACTGCTCCTGCGTCCCGGGACTGTCATCCCGCCGCCTCCCGCGTACGTCGGCCTGCCCTTGCCTCTGCCCTGGCCGGGCGGTTTCGCGGGGTGACGCCTTCGGCGGGGTGTCGCCTTCGGCGCGGTTCGCGCTTCCGCCCGGGGAGAGCCTAGCCGGAGCAGGCGTTCGACTCACCGCATGCCCGATGGGACGGATTGTCAGATTTTTGGCAGACTTGTGGCGCAATGGGGCCCGCTCCCCGCCGACCGGCCAGGAGGACCCCGATGCCCGACCCCGAACTCCCGCCCGAGGGACCCCCCGCCGCGCGTCCGGCCCGCTCTGCCGGGCCGGCCGGCGGCCGGGGCGACAGCCTCCCGGGCGGCCGGGCCGAAGGTCCCGCCAACGGCCCGGCCGAAGGTCCGTCCGGGAGCCCGGCCGACGGCGCGGGCGGCAGCCCCGCCCGCGCCGGTGCCCGTACGCGGCGGGCCCGCGCGGTGGCCCGTAGGCGGCAGGTGAGGGTCGTCAAGGTCGTCGGGTTCTGTGCGGCGGCCACCGCCGGGGGGATGCTGCTGCTGCGGGGGAACGAGGCGGTCGACGCCCTCACCCACCCCGGCACCGTCGACGGCAAGGCGGTGGGCGCCGTCTCCCCGGCCGTCGACCCGGCGGCCCCCGCGGACCCCGGCCGGGTGCTCCAGATCGTGGCGCACCCCGACGACGACCTCTACTTCATGAACCCGGACCTGCGCTATTCCATAGCGGCGGGCCACCCCGTCACCTCGGTGTACCTCACCTCCGGCGAGGCCGACGGCATCAACGCGGGCGAAGCCCAGGTCGCCGCCACCCCGCCCGACAAGCCCGCCTACGCCGAGGCCCGCCAGAACGGCATCCGCGCCGCCTACGCGAGGATGGCCACCGGCGACCGGGACAGCCCCTGGCGGCGCACCGTCGTGCCGACCGCGGGCGGCGGCCACGCCGAGGTCGACGTCCTCACGGCGAAGCCGCAGGTCAACCTCGTCTGGCTGCAGCTGCGCGAGGCCGGCAACGTCTGGGCCGACCGGCCCGACAGCCTGCACGGCCTCTGGGACGGCAAGGTCCCCCGGCTGGAGTCGATGCTCGCCTCCGGGTCCCCGGTCAAGCAGCAGTTCACGTACACGAAGGACCAAGTCGTACGGACCCTCGTCGGCTTCCTGAAGCAGTACGGGCCGACCACCGTCCGCTCCCAGGACCCGTCGCCCGGCCGGTTCCCCGACAACAAGCACTACACCGACCATCAGGACCACTTCTACGGCGCCCGCTTCGTACAGGTCGCGCTCGGCGCCTACGCGAAGGAGGTCAAGGACCGTCCGCACTTCTCCGTGCAGAACTACCTCGGTTACTTCAACGGCTCGCTCCCCGACGCCCTCGTCGCGGACGAGGCCAAGAGCAAGCTGGACATCCTGGACACGTACGCCTGGACCGACCGGCAGAACCACTGCGGCAGCGCCGCCGGCTGCGGGGACCTGAAGGTCGCCGACCACCCGGCCGGCAACCACTGGACCTCCTCCATCAACTACGCCCGCGGCACCGCCACCTCCTGGCTGACCTCCGACAAGGAGCACGGCCTCTGGGCCTTCAAGGTGCTCGACGGGCAGCTCGCCCTCTGGCACCGCGACGGCCTGCTCGGCGCCTGGAGCGGCCCCCGACTGCTCCCCGGCGCCGACGGCACCGTCATGGACCAGGGCATCTCCACCGTGACGCTGGCCGACGGCCGGATCGCCGCCTTCGGCACCCGCACCTCCTTCGGCGCCAAACCCGCCGACTACGGGCGCGAGATCGTCTACACCGTGCAGCGGGCGCCCGGCTCGCAGGAGTTCGGGGAGTGGACGGACCTCGGTACGCCGGAGACCGCCGACGAGAACTGGACCTCCGACATCAGCGCGCCCGCGGTGGCCGTCGACGGCTCCGGGCAGCTCGCGGTCTACGTGCGCGACGGCGCGTACACCCTGCGCGGGCGGGTGCAGTCGCCGACCGGCGCCTGGGGTCCGTGGGACCGGTACGGCGGCTCCGACCTACACGGCAGCCCGGCCGCCGCGACCGATGCCGCCGGACGGCGCATCGTCCTGGCCGCGACCACCAAGACCGTGCTGGGCTGGGCCCAGCCGAAGGCCGGCGCACCGCTCGGCCCCGCCACCGCGACCGGGCTGCCGGCGCCCGCGCTGCCGATCACGGCGCAGAGCCGGGAGGACGGTGCACGGCTGTGGTTCCGCAAGCCGGATTCGGGCGCGGTCGGTACCGCCCTGTTCACGGGTGACGGCGGGCTGAAGATGAGCGGACTCGCCGAGGTGGACGGGCTGTCCGGCTTCGGCTCGGTGACGGCGAGCGGCCACCTGCTGGCCGGGCGGTCGGCGGGCGGGCAACTGGGCTCCGACGTCGGCCGGGGCCGGCCGTGGGCGCGGTCGCCGCTGATGTTCGTCGGGGCGCCCTCCTCGACGATGAACGGCAAGAGCACGGTGGACCTGGCGGTCATGGGGCTGGACGGGCGGCTGTACGTGACCTCGTCGGCGGACGACCCGAACGCGCGCCTGGCCCCGTGGCAGCCGGCGGGACCGCCGAACGGCTCGCCCTGACCGACCGGTAGAGGTCTGCGGACACCCAATCAACGCCCCCCACGGGGGCGTTTTTTGGTGCGCTCGCGCGGGCGACTGCCGCACCGGCGGCCGGCATTCGCGCGCCGTGACCGTGTGCTGCGACGGCTTGCCGTGACCGCGCGATGTGACTGCGCGATGTGACTGTGCGATGTGACTGCGGACACGTACGAAATGCCCACAAGAGACGCACACGGGCGGCCATTTCCACACATCTGAAGTTCATCGGCGAACCGGGTGAACCAACTTGCCCGGAATGACCTCTCACTGACTGACCGACAGCTTCACGCGGTTCTTCCTGCCGGAACGACCCCAAGGCGTAGCCGATGCCCGTATCCCGCCGACGTTTCCTCCTCGCGACCGTGGTCCCGATGCTGACCATCGGGGTCACCGGCGCGCTCGCCGTCGCCTCCGGCCAGCAGACCGCGGCCGAGACCGTCCCGGGATCCGACTCCTCGGCCGTCCTCCCGGTGAGCGCCAACGCCGGATCGGTCGTCCAGATCGTCGCCCACCCGGACGACGACCTGTTCTTCATGAACCCGGACCTCAGCCGCTCCCTGCTGTCCGGCACCCCGCTCACCACCCTCTACCTCACCTCCGGCGAGGCCGACGGCCGCAACGAGGCCCACGGCGGCTCGGCCAAGGACCCGGAGCAGCCGGCCGACCGCGGGCACTACGCGGAAGCCCGGCAGAACGGCATACGCTCCGCCTACGCGCAGATGGCCACCGGCGACCGCAGCAGCCCGTGGCGTCGTACGGTCATCCCCACCGCGGGCGGCGGCCACGCCGAGCTCGACGTCCTCATGGCGAAGCCCCAGGTCAACCTGGTCTGGCTGCAGATGCGCGAGGCCCGGGCCCCCGTCGCGGACACCCCGGACAGCCTGCGCGGGCTGTGGAACGGCCGGATACCGGCGCTCAGCCCGCAGCTCACCGCAGGCACGCCGGTCACGCAGCCGTCCACGTACACCAAGGACCAGGTGATAGCGGCGATATCCGGGGTCCTGGAGCTGTACAAGCCGACGACGATACGGATGCAGGACCCGTCGCCGGGCCGGTACCTCGACTCCGGCCGGCTCACCGACCATCAGGACCACATGTACGCGGCGCGGTTCGCGCAGGCCGGGGCCGCCTCGTACGCCGCGCGGGTCCCGGTCGGGCAGCGGCCCCGGTTCACCGTGCAGAGCTACCTCGGCTACCACAACAGCACCCTGCCGCACACGCTGGACCCGCAGACGGCCGAGACGAAGATCGGCTACCTCAAGACGTACGCGTGGCACGACAAGCAGAACTACTGCGGCTCGCGCTCCGGCTGCGGCGACCGCAAGGTGGCGGGCAGCCCGAGCGGCCGCAACTGGGCCCAGTCGCTGCGGTACGCGCGCGGCGACCACTCCTCCTGGCTGGTGCAGGGCACGACCGGCCGGCTGTACGCCTTCGCCGTCCTCGACGGCCAGATGGCCGTCTGGAACCGCGGGGCCGGCACCGGCCCCGGCGCCGCCTGGCAGGGTCCGGTGCTGCTGCCGGGCACCGGCATCGACCCCGGCGCGACCACCGCCCGCCTCCCCGACGGGCGCGTCGCCGTCCTGGCCACCCGCACCGTCTTCGGTGACCGGCCGGAGGAGTACCGGCGCGAGATCGTCCACGCCGCCCAGTCCGTGCCCGGCGGCCCCTTCGGGGCGTGGGTCTCCCTCGGTACCCCGGAGCCCGGCGACGAGCCCGGCACCTCCTCGATCAGCGCGCCCTCGGCCGTCTCCGACCCGGACGGGCGGCTGACGGTGTACGTCCGCGACTCCCGCCGCGCCCTGCTCGCCCGTACCCAGGAGCCCTCGGGCGCCTTCGGCGGCTGGCAGCACCTGGGGGGCGCCGACCTCCAGTCCGACCCGGTGGCGGCCACCGACTCCGCCGGGCGCCGGCACGTCTACGCCGCCACCACCCAGTCGGTACTGGCCTGGATCCAGCCCGCCCCGGGCGCCCCGCTGGCCGGCCCCTTCCCGACCGGGCTCCCGGCCACCACCGTCCCCCTCACCGCCACCCCGGAGGCGGCGGGCGTCCGCCTCTACTTCCGGCGCCCCGACTCGGGAGTCGTACGCACCGCCCTGGTCACGGCAGCGGCCGGCGCCGCGAAGCCTGCGGTCTCCAGCGTCACGGAGGCAGGCGGCCGGGCGGGCTACGGCGCGGTGGGCGTGGCGGGCCGCGTCATATCGGGCCGCGCCGACTCGGGCACCATCAGCACGACGGGCCTCGGCGGCCCCCCGGCGTGGACGGAGTCCCGCATGCTCTACGCGGGCGCCCCGGCCGGCATCCAGGAACAGGGCGGCGGCCTGACGATGACGGTCCTGGGCCTGGACGCCGAACTCCACGTAGCCACCTCCCTCCCGACCCCCACCCGCACCGTCTGGCACCGCGCGGTGCCGCCGGCGTGAGATGAGGGATCCCGGTCAATTCCAGCAGTCGTATTCCCGCACCTGAAAATCCTGATCGCGCTGCATCCCCGTGGGAAGCACGGTCTTGTCATCGGTGAACGCGAGGCTCAACTGAACGGGGTCCAGTCCCGTCGCATAGGAAAGATCAGCGCCTTCCAGGTGCGCGGACGCAAGCTTCGCCCCCTGCATCATCGCGCCTCGCAGATCGGCGTGCTGCAGCTTGGCTCCGTAGAGTTCCGCGTATTTCAGATTGGTCCGCTTGGTCAGGGCGGTGCCCTTCGGTTCATAGCTGGAAAGATCGACCCAACTGAAGTCGGCACAGTGCAGGATCGTCTGACTGAGGTCGACATTGCGCAGGTCGGTTTCCTCGCCGCGCGCCTGGACCCCCGCCAGGTTGGCACGGTTGAAGAACGTTCCGGGGAGTTTGAGGGCGTGCATGCGCGCATTCGCCAGATAGACCCCCTCCAGACGAAGTCTCTGCACCTCTCCCGCGCGGTCCCGCTGTCCGAGGACCCTCATCGCCGCATCGACGTCCACCGCCGGCTCGCCGTCGCGCTGCGCCTCGCGCTCCATCGCCTTCGGGGGACGCTCGGTGCCGTCACGAACGAAAGCGGATATCGCCTGGTTGATGTTGTCGCGGTCCCTTGTCGAGTCCTTGGCTATGCGCCCGAGCGCGAAAATGGCGGCGGCTTTTACCACCGCATTGTCATGCCCCAGGCTCTCCACTGCCTTGGCGTACCGGTCGGTCACCTGGGCGTCCCGCTGCGCCTCGAGGGTTTCGAAGGACTGCTTGGCCGCGATGGCAGTGGCTGCCAGGGTTCCGGCGAGCAGCATGCCACCGGCGGCATGGATCAGGGTCTGTCTGATGGCGTTCTCGGCTTCGATCCGCTGCTTGTCGTCGTGCAGCGATTTCAGCCGGCTGCCTCCGACCCAGCCCGTGATCGGTCCCAAGAGGAAATACAGGCCGATCGCCACAGCCACGAACACGCCCCCGAGGATCATCAAGACGGGCTGAATGGGCATGTTCAATCCCCTTTCACCATCAAGCACAGCACGCCCCGCCGTCCTCGGCGAGCGGGCGGAACGTCCCGCCAGACGAGGCCGCCCGGCGCCACAACAGCCTC
>NZ_JBHVYI010000073.1:0-43673 GCF_042880975.1 Streptomyces sp. NPDC058289 | reverse complement strand
CTCCCGGGCAAGGACGGCTGGGTCTCCCTCTACCTCGCGGAGGCCGCCCCCCCCCGCCACCCCCCCCCCCCCCCCCCCGGGCACGACCCCCCCCACCAAACGGGGGAAAACCCCCCCAACCGCGGGGGGGGGGGGTTTTTTACCCCCCCCCCGCCGACGTTTGAGCCCCAGGAAGCGGTGCCCGACCTGCTCAGCGGCGCATGCCATCGGCACTCGAACGTCCGTACTTTAGCCCCGGCTTGTCCCGATTTGCCGACGGATGTGTAACAGGGGTTAGCGAGGCCATGGCCTGAGGGAATCTCAGCGTCATGAACCACAACGCACCCCTCCCCCTCGCCCACCTCACCGACAACCGCCCCCGCGTGCTGTCGCTGGCCCAGCTCCGGGAGCACGGGGTCACCGCCTCCGACGCCGCCGAGCGGTCCTGGCAGCAGATCCTGCCGGGGGTGTTCCTGCTCCACTCGGGGCCCGCGACGAGCGAGGAGCGGCTGCACGCGGCGCTCCTGTACGCGGGGCGCCGCGGGGACGAGGTCATGATCACCGGGCTGGCCGCCCTCGCGCTGTACCGGTTCTCCTCCGCCCCCGCCCTGCTCGGCCTCCCCCAGATCGACGTGCTCGTCCCGAACACCCGCCGGCTGCGCTCCGCCGGACAGGTCCGCATCGTCCGGACGCACACCCCGCCCCGACCCATGGAGGTCACCGGGCTGCCCGTCGCCCCCGTGGCCCGCGCCGTCGCCGACGCCGTCGCCCACCTCTCCGACGCCGGTACGGTCCGCCGCCTGCTCAGCGAAGCCGTCCGCGGCGGGCACTGCGAACCGGCCGCCGTGGTGCGGGAGCTGACGGTGGCCCGGCTGCTGAACCGCCCGCACGTGGTGGACGCCGTCGAATCGCTGCTCGCCGAGGGCCGGGCCATTGCCGAGGACCGGCTGTACCAGCTCGTACGGGGCTTCGAACTGCCCGAGCCCGTCTGGAACGTGGACCTGCGGCTGCCCGGCGGCCCGCACCTGGGCGGGGTCGACGCGTACTGGCCGGAGCAGGCGGTGGCCGTGGAGATCGACACTCGGGCCCCGCGCCAGGGCGAGGACGAGGCGTGGTCGGAGTCCGTCCGCAAGCGGGAGACCCTGGAACGGTGCGGGGTGACCGTCCTGCACATCACCCCGCGCAAGCTCCGCGACTGGCCCGAGCAGCAGGCTGCGGTCGTACGGACCGCCCTGACGGCGTCCGCCGACCGCGAGCCCGCCGCCTACCTCGTCGTCCTGCCCAGGTGAGGGCCCTACAGCGCAGGATTGGCCGGCGAGTACTCCGGGGCGCTCCACAGCAGCC
This sequence comes from Streptomyces sp. NPDC058289, assembly GCF_042880975.1. Taxonomy (NCBI): domain Bacteria; kingdom Bacillati; phylum Actinomycetota; class Actinomycetes; order Kitasatosporales; family Streptomycetaceae; genus Streptomyces; species Streptomyces sp. NPDC058289. The sequence continues at coordinate 42,350 of NZ_JBHVYI010000073.1, read as the reverse complement.
GCCCCGGGTGCACGCTCTCCACCACGGACTCGATCCGGAAGCGGACCCGCCGGTCCCCGCCCGCCCCGAACTCGGGCTCCGCCCGCCCGCTGAGCTGGAGCAGCGCCCCGCTCTCCCAGTCCGGGAACAGCAGCCCGGCCCGCGGGTCGGCCAGCAGGTTCCCCAGGGTCAGGAACATGGCGTTGCCCGCGTAGTCCGGCCAGGCCAGTTCGGTCGGGGACAGCACCTCGACGAAGCCCGGCATTCCGCCCCGGTGGCTCGCGTCGGCCCCGTCCGCCCCCGCGGACGTGGCGACGAAGAAGGTGTCGGCGGCGCGGACGGCCCGTTCCTGGTCGGGGGTGAGCGCGTCCCCGCGCCGCACGACACCGGCTCCTTCGGCGACGAGCTGGACAGGCTGCCGCTTCTGGAGGTACTTGGGGCAGTTGGCGAAGACCCGTTCGGCCGCCAGCGCGAACCCGCCGGGGGTCACCTCCAGGGTTCCGCCCAGCCGCATCCGGCGCCGGGTGCGCGGGTCGAGGGAGATGGTCCCGACCCGGGTGCCGGCGGTGGCCAGCGCCTCGGCGAGCGGATCGCCCTCGGGGATCCCGCCCTTGACCGTTATCCGGTCCGGCCCGGTGGCCCGTACGAACCCGGGGGCGCCGGTCAGCAGTGAGGCCCAGAGCAGACCTCCGGGATCGGCCGCGCCGACGACCAGGTGCGGCTGCAGCCCCAGGAAGGCCGCCGCCACGTCCTTGATGTGCGGGGTGATGGACTGGCCGACGTGCACGGCGTGCTCGCGGACACCGACCCGCTCCTGGATGGCCAGCGAGCCCCAGTGGTACCCGGACATTAGAAGAACCCGCAGGTAGGGGCCCCTGTGGTGGGAGCCTCGGCGCCTTCGGCGCCGCTCGGCACGGAGATCTCCAGACGGGTCCCGTCGGGGTCGTGGAAGAAGATCCCGCCGGAGGCCGCCCCTTCGCCGTGGGCGACGACCCCTTCGTAGGCGAAATCGACGCCCAGACCGCGCAGCCGCTCCTCGTACGCCCTGACCTCTTCGATGGCGTCCGCGGAGAGCGCGAGGTGGTGCAGTCCGGCCGCGCCGGGTGCGTAGGCCCCCTCGGCCTGCTGCCACAAGGTGAGCACGAGCTCGCCGTCCTGGCCGAGGAAGGCGAAGCGCCGGTCCTCTTCCTTGCCCTCGCCGAGCAGCTCGAAGCCGAGGCCGTCCCGGTAGAAGACGAGCGACCGGTCGAGATCCGTGACGTTCAGGCCCACGTGGCCGGTGCGCAGCTTGCTGATGACGGTCGTCACAACGGTTCCTTCCCCAGAACTACTCAGTTTCTAACCCTCTAAATCGAGATTAGAGGTTAGAACCAGAGGAGTCAACCGCTCACGTACTCTTGAGGGGTTAGTGCCACGAGGAGGCGGACATGACGGCGGCGGACAAGACGACGGACCCACGACCCCTGACCGGGGAACCGGTGGCCCTGGACCTGCTGAACACCCGGTGGGTCCAGGAGGGCGAACCCGTCGACCTCTTCGCCGGCGCCTTCGGACTCACCCGCGTCGAAGGGCTCGCGCTCTGGCTGGAGAGCGCCGGCCTGGCCGGCCGCTTCCGCGCCGACGCCGCGACCCTGGTCCACCTGCTCACCGCCCGCGAGGCACTGGCCCGCGCGGTCGCGGACCCGGCCGACGAGAGCGCCCGCACGCTGGTCGACGCCGTCCTGGAGCACGGCCGGATCCGGGCGACCCTGACCGCCGAAGGGCCGGGCGAGCGGACGGAGTTCGACGACCCGACCTGGGGTCCGGCCTGGACGGCCGCCCGCGACTACCTGGAGCTGCTGGGCTCCGACCCCGGCCGGATCCGCAAGTGCGCCTCCGAGACCTGCGTGCTGCGCTTCCACGACACCTCGCGCAACGGCACCCGGCGCTGGTGCTCGATGTCGGCCTGCGGAAACCGGGCGAAAGCATCCCGCCACTACGCGCGCACGCGCGAGCGCTGAACACCCGGAAGTTGTCACACCTGATCTGAGACGGGGGCCCGGCCGACCCCTGACGCACGGTCGGGAAGTCTACAAATCCATGTTCCACCCCGAAGGTTCGCACCGGTTCATTCCGGTACGGGCCTTCTGGCGTATGCCCCGAGCTGGCGGGAGTCCGCCACGGCAGGTATCGGTCCGTGACAACTCTCCCCAAAGAGCTGTCACTTACGCGAGGCTGACCGGTCATCCGGCACCGAAATCCGGACCGTACCTTTCACTTAGCCAGGGATGCTGATGACCCTCGACTCCCCCAGCTCTATATCCGCGGCCCGACGCGTCTCACGCGTCGCGGCTGCGGCCGGCCTGGTGGCCGCCCTCGCGGCCACCGGCGCCATGCCCGTCTTCGCGGCGACCGGCACGAATACCCCCGCGCCCAACCCGGCGGTGAAGTCTGCCGACGAGAAGCTCGGCTCGGCCGACGCCGAACTGCTCCAGGAAGCCAAGACCAAGGGCGAGAAGACCGTCACGGTCATGGTCGCGACGGCTCCCGGCGAGACCCAGCAGGTGGCCAAGCAGCTCGATGACGTCCAGGGCGCCTCGGTGGGCCAGACGTACGACAAGCTCGGCTACGTGCGCGCCACCCTGCCGATCGACAAGGCGGAGGCCGCGCTGAAGGCGGCCGCCAAGCTGTCGTCCGTGCACGGCATCGACCTGCGGCACGAGATCCAGCTCCCGGACCCCCGTCCGGACGCGGACCGCGAGACGGGGACGGTGAAGCGGACCGCCGCCGAGACCTACCCCGGGCCGGGCAAGAACACCCCGGCGAAGAACCCGTACAACCCGTCCTTCGAGACCGGTGCGCTGGACTTCCTCAAGAAGAACCCGACGGCCGACGGCCGCGGCGTGACCATCGGCATCATGGACTCGGGCGTCGACCTCGGCCACCCGGCGCTCCAGAAGACCACCACCGGCGAGCGCAAGATCGTCGACTGGGTCACCGCGACCGACCCGATCACCGACGGCGACGCCACCTGGCGTGCCCAGATCACCCCGGTCGCCGGTGGCACCTTCACCGCGGGCGGCGGCAGCTGGAAGGCTCCCGAGGGCTCGTTCCAGTGGAGCCGTTTCACCGAGTCGATCACCGCCACCGGTGACATGAAGGGCGACGTCAACCGGGACGGGGACACCACCGACCGGTTCGGCCTGCTCTACGACCCGGTCGCCGGGACCGTCCGCGTCGACACCGACCAGGACAACGACTTCACGAACAACGAGCCGATGAAGCCGTACAAGGACGGCTACCAGATCGGCTACTTCGGCACGGACAACCCGGCGACCGAGGTCGCCGAGCGCATCCCGTTCGTGATCGAGATCCGCAAGGACGTCCCGATGGACCCGCTGGGCGGTGACTGGGTCGGCAAGAAGGCCGACTTCGTCAACGTCGGCATCATCGAGTCCGAGCACGGCACGCACGTCGCGGGCATCACCGCCGCCAACGGCCTGTTCGGCGGGGCGATGAACGGCGAGGCGCCCGGCGCCAAGCTCGTCTCCTCGCGCGCCTGCTCCTGGTCCGGCGGCTGCACCAACATCGCGCTGACCGAGGGCATGATCGACCTCGTCGTCAACCGCGGCGTGGACATCGTCAACATGTCGATCGGCGGCCTGCCGGCCCTGAACGACGGCAACAACGCGCGCTCCGAGCTCTACAAGAACCTCATCGACACCTACGGTGTCCAGCTCGTCATCTCGGCGGGCAACGAGGGCCCCGGCATCAACACCATCGGCGACCCCGGTCTCGCGGACAAGGTCATCTCCGTGGGTGCGGCGGTCTCCAAGGAGACCTGGGCGGCCAACTACGGCTCCGGCGTGACCAAGAAGTACAACATGTTCCCCTTCTCCTCCCGCGGTCCGCGCGAGGACGGCGGCTTCACGCCGACGATCACCGCCCCCGGCGCGTCGATCAACACCATCCAGACCTGGCTGCCCGGCGCACCGGTGAAGGAGGCCGGCTACAACCTGCCGGCCGGTTACGGCATGCTCCAGGGCACCTCGATGTCCTCGCCGCAGGCGGCGGGCGCCAGCGCCCTGCTGATCTCGGCCGCCAAGCAGCAGAAGATCGCCCTCACCCCGGCGAACCTGCGCATCGCGCTCACCAGCAGCGCGAAGAAGATCGATGACGTTCCGGCGCACGCCCAGGGCGCGGGCCTGATCAACATCCCCGGCGCGTGGGAGTCCATCCAGCGCGGCGCGAAGGCCAACGACTTCACCGTCAAGGCCCCGGTCGACACCGCGATCGACCAGTTCCTGAAGACCCCGGGCTTCGGCACCGGCGTCTACGACCGCGAGGGCGGCCTTAAGGTCGGCCAGAAGAAGGTCTACGACGTCGTCGTCACCCGCACCACGGGCGTCAAGTACGGCACCCGGCACGACCTGACCTGGCGCAACAACGACGGCACCTTCAAGGTCATCGGCGGCTACGACTACGTCACCCTGCCCCTGAACAAGCCCGTCACCATCAAGGTCGAGGCCAAGCCCAAGACGGCCGGCGTCCACAGCGGCATCCTGCAGCTCGACGACGAGACCACCGAGGGCATCGACAAGCAGATCCTCTCCACGGTCGTCGTCTCGACCCCGCTGGCGAAGCCCTCGTACAGCTACTCGGACACCTCCTCCGTGCAGCGCAACAGCCACAAGTCGTACTTCGTGACCGTTCCGGCGGGCGCCAAGACCCTCGAGGTCGCCCTCGGCGGACTCGCGGCGGGCAGCCAGACGCGCTTCATCTCGATCCACCCGTACGGTGTGGGCGTCGAGGACAGCGCGACGACCCAGTGCTACCCGAACTACGACAACCCGGCCAACCAGTGCCGCCCCGACCTGCGTTCGTACCCGAACCCGCAGCCGGGCGTCTGGGAGATCGAGGTCGAGTCGCGCCGTACGTCGCCGCTGCTCGACAACCCGTTCAAGCTGGACGTCTCCGTGCTCGGCGCGGCCTTCGACCCCGCGGTCAAGGTCCTGCCCGAGGTCAAGCTCGGTACCCCGGCGCCGGTCCAGTGGACCGTCAAGAACGAGGGTGCGGCGATCTCCGCCGGCAAGCTCCAGGGTGGTCCGCTCGGCTCCGCGAAGGTCGCCAAGCCGACCATCGCCACCGGTGAGACCCACACCACCGAGGTCACGATCGGCGAGGGCGTCTCCCGCCTCGACATCGCGATCGGCAAGGTGTCCGACACCGCCGCCGACCTCGACCTGGACGTGTACAAGGACGGCGTCAAGGTCGGCTCCTCCGCCGACGGCGACTCCGAGGAGGCCGTGAGCCTCGTCAACCCGGCCGCGGGCACCTACACCATCGAGGTGCTCGGCTACGCGATCCCGTCCGGCTCCACCACGTACGACTACCGCGACGTCTACTACTCGGCCGCCCTGGGCACCGTCCAGGTCGACGAGGCCGCCGCGGTCAACCTCGCCAACGGCGCCTCGGCGACCGTCTCCGCGAACGTGCTGGTCAACAGCGCCGCTCCGGAAGGCCGCCAGTTCTTCGGCGAGGTCAAGCTGCTCAACGCCCGCGGCACCGCCGCCGGCACCGGCAGCGTGCAGATCGAGAAGGTCCTGCCGTAACCCGGTAGGAGCCTGAACACAGCGGGGGCGGTGCTCGTCAGAGCACCGCCCCCGCCTGTTTCCCCCAGCCCGTTTCCCTCTCGGGTGCGGACTACTTCCCCAGCGAACTCAGATCCTGTGCGTACGTGCCCACCGCGTGGGCGATCACGTCCAGGTTGGTGTCGAAGGCCTTCAGGTCGATGTTCTTCAAGGTGTCCCCGGCCCCGTGGTAGTTCGGGTCGTACGGGGCCCCGGCCGTGCCGCCGTACCGCTCGGCCTGCTCCGGCGTCTTGATGCCCTCGGCTCCGGTGAAGGTGCCGCCGGCCGGGATGCCGTTCGCGATGAAGGGGCCGTAGTCGGAGCGGCCGTCGAAGTCGCTACCCTCGTGCGGCTTCGCCTTCTTGTCGAGGAAGCCGTTGATCAGCGCCTCGATCTGCGCCGAGCCGGCCGGTCCGGCGCCCTCGCCGGTCTTGTCCGAGTCGTCGCCGTCGTAGACGAACTGCGCCGGGTTCGGCGAGGCGATCATGTCGAAGTTCAGATAGAGCGCGATGTCCTTCTTCTGCCGCTCGGACAGCTGCGCCACGTAGTGCTCGGAGCCCAGCAGGCCGAGCTCCTCCGCCGACCACCAGGCGAAGCGGACCTTGTTGGCGGTCTGCTTGCCCTTGCCCTTCTTGTTGGCGCCCTCGTCCGCGAGCTCGAGGGCCACCTCCAGCAGGCCGGCCGAGCCGGAGCCGTTGTCGTTGATGCCCGGCCCCTCGGGGACCGAGTCCAGGTGGGAGCCGACGGTGACCACGCGGTCGGCGCGGCCGCCGCGGGTCTCGGCGATCACATTGCGCGTGGTCTTCTTCACGTGCTCCTGGTCCAGCTCCAGCCGCACGCTCACCTCACCCTTCGCCGCGGCAGCGCTCAGCGCCTCCCCGTCGGCGAGGGTGATGCCGGCGCTGGGGATGATTCCCTCGGCGGGCGAGGAGAAGCTGCCGCGGACCGGGGTGGTCCCGCTGTGGTTGTAGACGATCACGCCGATCGCGCCCGCCGCGGCGGCGGCCCGCTGCTTCTCCACGAAGGTGCAGGTGCCGCGCTTGACCAGGGCGATCTTCCCGGTGAAGGCGCCGGCCGCGTAGTCGTCGGCGTCGCAGCCGGGACTCTCGTCGACCCGGGCGAGGGCGAGCGCGGCGGTCAGGCCGCCGGCCGGGGTCGACTTGGTGAAGGTGAAGGCGGCGGTGGCCAGCTCACGGGACTCCGCGCCGAGGACGGTGGTCTTCTCCGTCTTGGTGTGCGCGTCGTAGATGTCGAAGTCCTGGTACGAGACCTGGTACCCGGCCTTCTTCAGCGTGTCGTGGACGTAGGCGGCGGAGGCCGCGTGGCCGGGGGTGCCGGCGGCGCGGTTGCCGCCGTTCGCGTCGGCGATCTGCTGGAACTTCGCCAGGTGGCGGTAGGCGCCGCGGGCGGTGACCTCCTCCACCAGCTCCCTGGCCAGCCGGCCCTCGCGCGGGTGGGCGGCGGCCGGCGTGGCGGCGAGCAGGACGGGTGCGGCGACGGCGGCGGCCGCGAGGGCGGCGAGCGCCGGTATGGACCGGCGGCGGTGGCGGATGGCGCGCACGTGGTTCTCCCCGAGTTCGAAGTACGGAACACGCGTCCGAATTGCGGACGCGACAGACGGGACCGTAACCGGCTACGACCAGGCGAAACGCCCACCGGGCGGCGGTGCAACACGCCCGCCACGGAGTTGTCACGCGGGTTCACAGGAAGAACACCGTCCGCTCCTCGGACAATGGATTGGACAAGGCTCGTGGGGTCGAACGCATGATGGCTTCACGCGCGCCCGCGTCGTACGTACCAAGAGGAGTCACCGTGAGGGTCGGAATCGTCGGAGCCACCGGACAGGTCGGCGGAGTCATGCGCGGCATCCTGGCCGAGCGCAAGTTCCCGGTGGACGAGCTGCGGCTGTTCGCCTCGGCCCGTTCGGCCGGCTCCACCCTCGAATGGGAGGGCCGGGAGATCACCATCGAGGACGCCTCCACGGCCGACTACTCCGGCCTGGACATCGTGCTCTTCTCCGCGGGCGGCGCCACCTCCAAGGCCCTCGCCGAGAAGGTCGCCTCGCAGGGTGCCGTCGTGATCGACAACTCCTCCGCCTGGCGCCGCGACCCCGAGGTCCCCCTCGTCGTCTCCGAGGTCAACCCGCACGCGATCAAGAACCGCCCCAAGGGCATCATCGCGAACCCGAACTGCACCACGATGGCCGCGATGCCGGTGCTGCGCCCCCTGCACGACGAGGCCGGTCTGACCGCGCTGATCGCCACCACCTACCAGGCCGTGTCCGGCTCGGGCCTGGCGGGCGTCGCCGAGCTCAAGGGCCAGGCCTGCGCGGTCTCCGAGGCCGCCGACCAGCTGACCTTCGACGGCGACGCGGTGGAGTTCCCCGAGCCTGCCGTCTACAAGCGTCCGATCGCCTACAACGTGATCCCGCTCGCGGGCTCGATCGTCGACGACGGCTCCTTCGAGACCGACGAGGAGCAGAAGCTCCGCAACGAGTCCCGCAAGATCCTCGAGATCCCGGAGCTCAAGGTCTCGGGCACCTGCGTGCGCGTGCCGGTCTTCGCCGGCCACTCCCTCCAGGTCAACGTCCGCTTCGCCCGCCCGCTGAGCGTCGAGCGCGCCTACGAGCTGCTGAAGGACGCCCCGGGCGTCGAGCTCTCGGAGATCCCGACCCCGCTGCAGGCCGCCGGCAAGGACGCCTCGTACGTGGGCCGCATCCGCGTCGACGAGACCACCGAGAACGGCCTCGCGCTGTTCCTCTCCAACGACAACCTCCGCAAGGGCGCCGCGCTGAACGCGGTCCAGATCGCGGAGCTGGTCGCGGAGGAGCTGCGCGGCTGATCCCGTTCGCACGACCGGAGGGCGGCACCGTCACGGTGCCGCCCTCCGGCGTTCCCCCCGCGCCCGCTACGCCCGGCGGACCTCGAAGAGGTAGCAGCCGAATTCGGCCGAGCGGACGTGGACGAGCGCGGTCCGAGGGTCCTCGAAGGCCTCCGTCAGCGCCTGCCCGACCACCGCGTCCGGGTCCTCGGCGAGGTCGAGCACCCGCCCGCCGAGGATGCGGCCCGCCGCGTCGTAGCGGCGGGCCGTGCGCAGGGCGCCCGGGTGGGCGAAGGGAAGGCCGGACTCCGGGGCCGGTCCGCCGCAGTCGGCGGCGTGGATGAACACCGGGCCCTGCTCGTCGTAGGCCTCGGGGTCGGCGCCTGTCGCGGCGGCCCAGCGGCGCAGCGGGGCGTACGCGACGAGGGCGATCCGCTCCCCGGAGACGCTGCGGCGCAGGCAGCAGCGCAGCGGGGCGCCGCCCTCCGGGTCCTCGTAGGCGGTGCAGGGCCGCCCGGCATCGTCGACGGCGCGCAGGCGGGAGAGGACGGGAGGGGCGATGGCGAGCACGGTGTGGGTGGTCATGGGGTCCAGGGTGCTCCCGGCGGACCGGCCGGAGCTGGCGGAAATCGGACGTCGCGTTTCGCCCGTGGATGACTCCGGCGCGGGGGCGCGGCCCGCGTGGAAGGATGGGCCGGAACGTCACCATCGAAGGAGATGACCGCGTGCCAGGCACGAATCTGACCCGTGAAGAGGCTCAGCAGCGCGCAAAGCTGCTCACTGTCGACTCGTACGAGGTCGAGCTCGATCTCAGCGGCGCGCAGGAGGGCGGCACGTACCCCTCCGTGACCACGGTGCGCTTCCAGTCCGCCGAGGCCGGCGCCGAGACGTTCATCGACCTGGTCGCCCCGGCCGTGCACGAGGTCGTCCTCAACGGCAAGGCCCTCGACGTGGCCGCCGTCTTCCGCGACTCCCGGATCGCGCTCGCGCACCTCGCCGCCGGGGCCAACGAGCTCCGCGTCGTCGCCGACTGCGCCTACACCAACACCGGTGAGGGTCTGCACCGCTTCGTCGACCCGGTCGACGAGCAGGCGTACCTGTACACCCAGTTCGAGGTCCCGGACGCGCGCCGCGTGTTCGCGAGCTTCGAGCAGCCCGACCTGAAGGCGACGTTCCGGTTCACCGTGACGGCCCCCGCGGGCTGGACGGTCATCTCGAACTCCCCGACGCCCCAGGCTCCGGCCGACAACGTCTGGCGCTTCGAGCCCACCCCGCGCATCTCCACGTACATCACGGCCCTGATCGTCGGCCCGTACCACGCGGTGCACAGCTCGTACGAGGGCAAGGACGGGCAGTCCGTCCCGCTCGGCATCTACTGCCGCCCCTCGCTCGCCGAGTTCCTCGACGCCGACGCGATCTTCGACGTGACCCGGCAGGGCTTCGACTGGTTCCAGGAGAAGTTCGCGTACGACTACCCGTTCGCGAAGTACGACCAGCTCTTCGTGCCGGAGTTCAACGCGGGCGCGATGGAGAACGCGGGCGCGGTCACCATCCGCGACCAGTACGTCTTCCGCTCCAAGGTGACGGACGCGGCGTACGAGACGCGCGCCGAGACGATCCTGCACGAGCTCGCGCACATGTGGTTCGGCGACCTCGTCACCATGGAGTGGTGGAACGACCTGTGGCTGAACGAGTCGTTCGCCACCTACACCTCCATCGCCTGCCAGGCGTACGCGGAGGGCTCGAAGTGGCCGCACGCCTGGACCTCCTTCGCCAACTCCATGAAGACCTGGGCGTACCGGCAGGACCAGCTGCCCTCCACGCACCCGATCATGGCCGACATCCGTGACCTGGACGACGTCCTGGTCAACTTCGACGGCATCACGTACGCCAAGGGCGCCTCGGTGCTCAAGCAGCTCGTTGCCTACGTCGGCCAGGACGCCTTCTTCAAGGGCGTGCAGGCGTACTTCAAGGCGCACGCCTTCGGGAACACGCGCCTGTCGGACCTGCTGGGCGCCCTGGAGGAGACCTCCGGCCGCGATCTGACCGCCTGGTCGAAGGCATGGCTGGAGACGGCCGGCATCAACATCCTGCGCCCGGAGATCGAGACGGACGCGAACGGCGCCATCACCGCCTTCGCCGTCCGCCAGGAGGCCCCGGCACTGCCCGTCGGCGCCAAGGGCGAGCCGGTGCTGCGCCCGCACCGCATCGCGGTCGGCCTGTACGAGCTGACCGACGGCAAGCTGGTGCGCGGCGAGCGGATCGAGCTGGACATCGACGGCGAACTGACCGCCGTACCCGAGCTGATCGGCCGGACCCGTCCGGCCGTGGTCCTGCTGAACGACGACGACCTGTCGTACGCCAAGGTCCGCCTCGACGAGGTGTCGCTCGCCAACGTCACCGCGCACCTGGGCGACTTCACCGAGTCGCTGCCGCGCGCGCTGTGCTGGGCCTCGGCCTGGGACATGACCCGCGACGGCGAACTGGCCACCCGCGACTACCTCGCCCTCGTCCTGTCGGGCATCGGCAAGGAGTCGGACATCGGCGTCGTCCAGTCGCTGCACCGCCAGGTCAAGCTGGCCGTGGAGCTGTACGCCGACCCGGCGTGGCGCGACCAGGGCCTGGCGCTCTGGACGGAGGCCTCGCTGGAGCACCTGCGCGCGGCCGAGCCGGGCAGCGACCACCAGCTGGCGTGGGCCCGCGCCTTCGCGGCGACGGCCCGCACCGAGGAGCAGCTGACCTACCTGTCGGCGCTGCTGGACGGCTCGGCCGAGGTCAAGGGCCTGGCCGTGGACACCGAGCTGCGCTGGGCGTTCCTGGAGCGCCTGGTCGCCACGGGCGTCGCCGACGAGCCGGCCATCGCGGCCGAGCTGGAGCGGGACAAGACCGCGGCGGGCGAGCGGCACGCGGCGACCGCCCGCGCGGCGCGTCCGACGGCGGAGGCCAAGGCGGAGGCGTGGGCCTCGGTCGTCGAGGGCGACTCGCTCCCGAACGCGGTGCAGGAAGCGGTGATCGGGGGCTTCGTCCAGACCGACCAGCGCGAGCTGCTCGCCCCGTACACGGCGAAGTACTTCGCGGCGGTCAAGGAGGTCTGGGAGACCCGCAGCCACGAGATCGCCCAGCAGATCGCGGTGGGGCTCTACCCGTCCCTCCAGGTCTCCGCGGAGACCCTCGCGGCGACGGACGCCTGGCTGGCCTCGGCCGAGCCGAACGCGGCCCTGCGCCGCCTGGTCTCGGAGTCCCGCGCGGGCATCGAGCGCGCGCTGACCGCCCAGGCGGCCGACGCTCGGGCGTAAGCGGCTCGCGCCGCTGCCGGGGCTCCGCCCCGAACCCCGCGCCTCAAGCGCCGGCGAGGCTGAGATGTGCCGCTGCGCGGCACGTTCAAGCCCGTCCGGCCTTGAGGCGCGGGTCCGGGCGGAGCTGATTTCAGCCCGTCCGGCGTTTGAGGACCGGGTCCGGGCGGAGCCGATTTCAGCCCGTCCGGCGTTTGAGGACCGGGTCCGGGCGGGGCTCGGGGAACGGGCGAAGGGCGGGTAGGGGACTCTGCCCCGCAGGGCCGCCCACCCGCAGCGGCGGCTACGGCCGGGCGGCGGCTACGGTCCGTAGGGCCGCCAGGACGTGCGCCACGGCAGGCGCCGACTCCGAGCCCCGCCGCAGGGCGGCGATGACGTGCCGGGTGGGCCGGTCGTGGGACAGCACCCGCACGGCGACGCCGGCCGCGCGACTCGCCACCATCCGCGGCACCAGCGCCACCCCCATCCCCGCCTCGACCATCGCCAGGATCGCGGTCCACCCGGACGCCGAGTGCGCCTGTTCCGGGACGAACCCCGCCGCCTCGCACGCGTTGCGGGTGATCTCCGACCAGGGCCCGGAGCCGCCGTAGATCCACGGATCCCCGGACAGGTCCGAGAGCCGCAGCTCCGTGGCTCCGGCCAGCGGGTGGTCCGGGGGCAGGGCCACGTCGAGGGGGTCCTCCAGCAGGGTCCTGCGGGTGAAGCGGGGATCGCGGGCGGTCGGAGCGTGCGCGGCGAGGGAAAGCGCGAGGTCGACGACCCCGGCGGACAGCAGCTCGTAGGACTCGGCCGCCTCGGTCTCCCGTACGCGGACCTCCACCCCGGGGTGCGAGCGCCTCAGGGCGGCGACCGCCGGGACCACGAGGACCGGTACGGCGGTGGAGAAGGCGCCGATCCGCACCTCCCCCGCCTCCCCCGCGAGGTACCCGGTCAGCTCCGCGTCGGCCCGCTCCAGCTGCGCGAACACGGCCTCCGCGTGCCGCAGTACGAGGTGTGCGGCATCGGTGAGCCGGACCCGGCGGCCCTGCGCCTCCAGCAGCGGGACCCCCAGCATCCTGGCCAAGTTGGTCAGCTGCTGCGAAACGGCCGAGGGCGTCATGTGCAGCGCCTCGGCCGTCGCGGTCACGGTCCCCTGTTCGGCGAGGGTCCGCAGGATCCGCAGCTTCTTGATGTCCCACTCGATCATGGGACCGAACTTACCGCCGGGCACCCAGACCCACGCCGCCGAGGATCAGCGCCATGCAGAGGAGCTGCGTCGGACCGGTCGTCTCGCCGAGGAGCAGCAGGCCGAGGCCCGCGACGCAGACCGGCTGGAGGTAGTAGACGACTCCGGCGCGAGCGGCGCCGATCATCCCGATGGCCTTGTTCCAGGCGAAGAAGGCGACTGCGGAGGAGAAGACGCCGACGTACAGGAGCATTCCGGCGGTGGAGGGGGTGACCTGGAAGCCGCCCTGGACACCGACGGACACGGCGTAGGCGGGGGCGAGCATCAGGGCGCCGAGGACGAAGGTGGTGAGCAGGAAGGCGAGTCCGCCCAGTTCGGCGGGCTTGCGCTTGAGGAGCGCGCTGTACGTGGCGAAGGACAGCGCGGCGCCGAACATCCACAGGTCGCCGGCGGCGAAGTCGAACCGGATCGATCCCTTGCCGACCAGGAGGAGCACGCCGAGGGCGGCGAGGGCCAGGCCGAAGGTGCGCCGGACGCCGAGCTTTTCGCCGCCGAGCCGGGCGTACAGGGCCATGATGACCGGCGAGGCGGCCATGATCATGCCCATGTTGGAGGCGGAGGTGGTCAGTCCGGCCTGGTGGACGAGCGTGTTGTACAGAGTGACGCCGAAGAGGGTGGCCAGGGCGACGTAGCCGAAGTGCTCGCGGATCAGGGCCCGCTGCTGCCAGGCCTGCCGGGCGGCGAAGGGGGCGACGGCCACGGTGGCGATCACCCAGCGCCAGAAGACGGCCTGGACGGGCGGGATGCTGTCGGCCATGCCGCGGGTGGCGACGAAGCTGCCGGACCAGACGACCGTCGCGAGCAGGGCGAGGAGGATGCCGAGACCGGCGGCCACCTTCTTCGCCTTGCCGGGCAGTGCTTCCTGCGGGACGGTGCGGACTCGGTCCATGACGGCCACGGTGTGTCTCCCCCTCGGGGTTCGGAGTGTCGGTTCGTTGGTCTACCGTCGCACTGGGGTACCCGTCAGGTCCATCGAAACATTTCGATCGGTCTCTTCAGCAGAACTGAACGGTCCCGCCTTCGGTCGCGTCGTGCCCGTCGAGCCCGCCGCGAGCTGCCCCGCGATGGTGGCGCCGAAGGCGATCACCATGCCCAGCACCTGCACGGGCGACAGCGCCTGCCCCAGAGCGGCCCACCCGATGACGGCGGCGGTGAGCGGCGAGAGCGGGCCGAGGAGGGTGACCGACGTGGCGCTGAGCTGCCCGATGCCGCGGATCCAGAGCCAGTACGCAATGCCGGTGTTGATCAGCATCATGTAGCCGTACCCGAGGAAGGCCTTGCCGTCGAGGGCCGGCGGCGCCCCTTCCACCAGCGCGGCGACCGGGATGATGACCAGGCCGCCCGCGGTGAGCTGCCAGCCGGTCATGGCCAGCGGGCCGACGCCCTCCGGGCGCCCCCACCGCTTGGTCATGACGATGCCCGCGCCCATCGAGGCGGAGGAGACGACGCCGGCCACCACCCCGACCGGGTCGAGCTGCGCCTGCGCGGTCAGCACCACCATGCCGACGCCGAAGGCCGCCACGACGGCGGCGAGCACGGTCCGCAGCCGGGCCCGCTCGCCCAGGAGGAGGGCGGCGAGCCCCACGACGAACAGCGGCCCCAAGGAGCCCAGTACGGCCGCGACCCCGCCGGGCAGGCGGTAGGCGGAGAGGAACAGGAGCGGGAAGAAGGCTCCGATGTTGAGGCCGCCCAGGACGGCCGCCTTCCACCACCACTGCCCCGTGGGCAGCTTCCGCGCGAGGGCGGTGAGGAGCAGTCCGGCGGGCAGGGCCCGCATCACCCCGGTGAACAGCGGCCGGTCGGGCGGCAGCAGCTCGGAGGCCACGAAGTAGGTGGAGCCCCAGGAGACGGGGGCGAGGGCGGTCAGGACGAGGGTGGTGACGCGCTTCACGGCGGGTGCTCCTCCGGCAGGGACGAGTGGCTCGAGCGAGTAGCTCACTTGGAAGTAGCTTAGCAGTAAGCTACTTTCCTGCAAGCAACTTTCTTGCCAATGAACAAGCGAAAGCCGGATACTGCGCCTATGACCGACAAAGACCCCGTCGACGCGATCGCCGACCAGTGGTTCGTGGTGCGCCCCGATCTGGACACCACGCCCATGGCCGTCTTCGGCCGGATCTACCGGATCTCCAAAGCCATGGGCGACGCGATGGAGAAGGCCTACGGGCGCTACGGGATCTCGCGCGGGGAGTTCGACGTCGTGGCCACGCTGCGCCGCAGCGGAAACCCGTACACCCTCTCGCCCCGCCAGCTCTCGGCCACGCTGATGCTCACCACGGGCGGGATGACGGGACGGCTGGACAAGCTGGAGAAGGCCGGGCTGCTCCGCCGCAGCCCCGATCCGGACGACCGGCGAGGGCTCCGGGTGACCATCACCGACCGGGGGCTCGCGCTCATCGACGAAGCGGTCACGGCGGGTCTGGAGGTGCAGCGGGAAGCGCTCACCGGGCTGGACGAGGCGGAGATCGCGGCGCTCACCGGCCTGCTGCGCAAGGTGATGGCAGGGGTCCCCTAGCGGAGACGGGCCTGCGGGGCCGGGCCCTGGGAACCGGGCCCGGGTACGACGAGGCGCCGGGGGTCCTCAGGGACCCCCGGCGCCTTCGTTCAGTCTTGGGTCAGCCTTCGTGCTGCGTCTTGCGCGACTTGTCGCCGACCATCACCAGACCGGCAATGATCAGGAACAGCACGATCGGCGCGGCCACGTAGAGGCCGAGCGTCTCGGCGACGCTCAGGCCCGGACCCGGGTCGTCGCCGTCGTCACGGGTGACCGCGAGGGCGGGAGACGTCATCAGCAGCATCATCAGCGTCGTTCCGGCCGTGACGGCGCCGGCGCGCAGAGCGTTCTTCTTGTCCACGGTGCAAACGTAGCGAACACCTAAACGCCGCGCGCGCCCGGGGGTGCCGTACGGGTTCCCGCCGCCCCCCGCACCGCCCCCAGCAGGGCGTTCGCCCGCGGCGAGGCGGCCAGTGCCTCCAGGCTCAGCGGCCGGCCCTCCGCGTCGGCGACCGGGAGCCGCCAGTTGGGGTACTGGTCCCAGGTGCCGGGCAGGTTCTGCGGCCGCCGGTCCCCCACCGCGTCGGGCAGCCAGACCCCGACCAGCCGGGCCGGTGTGCGCAGCAGGAACCCGTACAGGGCCCGTACGGCGGCCTCCTCGCCCTTGGCATCGAGCCCGAGGTCCTCCAGTACGTCCAGCCAGCGCGCGGTATCGGCCGCGTCCTCGGCGCGCTCCCGCTCGGCCGGGCGGGTCAGCAGGCCGAGCCGGTCGCGCAGTTCCACGTGGGAGCCGGCCAGTTTGGCGGCCGTGGGCGGCAGATCGTGGGTGGTCACGGTGGCCAGGCAGTCGGCCCGCCAGCGCTCCGGCTCCAACGGCTCGCCGTCGCCGCCCCAGTCCCGCTCGAACCACAGCACCGAGGTGCCCAGCACCCCGCGCCGGGCCAACGCCTGACGGACCCCCGGCTGCACGGTGCCGAGGTCCTCGCCGATGACCAGGGCCCCCGCCCGGTGCGCCTCCAGGACCAGCAGGGCGAGCATCGCCTCCCCGTCGTACGCGACGTACGCGCCTTCGGCGGGCGGGGCCCCTTCCGGGATCCACCAGAGCCGGAACAGTCCCATGACGTGGTCGATGCGCAGCGCGCCCGCGTACCGGAACACCCCCCGCAGCAGGGCCCGCAGCGGCGCGTACCCGGTGGCCGCCAGCCGGTCGGGCCGCCACGGGGGCAGCCCCCAGTCCTGGCCGCGCGCGTTGAAGGCGTCCGGCGGGGCCCCGACGGAGACGGCCCGGGCGTAGTGGGGGGCTCCGAAGGGGGCTCCGGTGGCGTCCGAGCCCTCCGGGTGCACCCCGACGGCCAGGTCGTGCACGATGCCGACCGCCATCCCGGCCTCCTTGGCTGCGCGCTGGGCGGCGGCGAGCTGGGCGTCCGTCAGCCAGACCAGCCAGCGGTGGAAGTCGGCCCCGGTCGTCGGGTCCTCCCCGGCGTGCCCGGCGCACCAGGCGGCGTGCCGGTCCAGCTCGGCGCCCTGCTCGGCGCGGAACTCCCCGTAGGCCGCTTCCCGTTCGGGGGTCCGCGGGACGGCGTACAGCAGCTCCAGGGCGGCCCGCTTGAGGGACCAGACGGCGTCCCGGTCGATCAGCGCCCCCTTCTCCAGCACCTCGCGCCGCAACTCCGCTCCCCGGTCGGCCAGTTCCGCGAGGGCGGCCCGGTCGGGGCAGTCGGCGTACTCGGGGACGTCCTCGATCCGCAGGTGCACCGGGTCGGGGAAGCGGCGCGAGGAGGGCCGGTACGGGGAGGGGTCGGTCGGGGTGCCGGGCACGGCCGCGTGCAGCGGGTTGACCTGGACGAAGCCGGCTCCGTGGACACGGCCCGCCCAGCGCGCCAGCTCCGCCAGATCGCCCAGGTCACCCATGCCCCAGGAACGCTCGGAGAGCACCGAGTAGAGCTGGACGAGCAGCCCGTGGGTGCGTTCGGGCGCCGCCGGAGCCCGGTCGGGGGCCACGATCAGGGTGGCGGTCGCGGTGCGGCCGTCGGGGGCCTCGGCATGGATCCGGTGCACGCCGAGCGGCGGCTCCCCCGCGTCGGCCGCACCCCAGACCGCCGGCGGCGCCTGGGGGGCCGCACGGCCCGCAGCCTCCGGCGGCCCGGCCCCCTCCGTCTCCGCCTCCAGCAGCGTCCGGGTCCCCGGCGGCAGCGCGCCCAGCTCCACGGGCGGCCGGGATCCGGCCCACCACACCAGCACGCGCGGCAACAGCCGGTGCGCCGCGTCGTGTTCGGCCGCGGCCAGGTCCGCCCGTACGGACTCCGGGGTGTCCGTGTTCACCCCCAACTGCCGCAGTACGGCGGCGACGGTGGCCTCCGGGACCCGGAGGGTGACGTCCTCGGCGGGCTGGTAGGTGGTGGCGACTCCGTACAGGGCCGCGAGCCGGGCGAGGTCGTCCATCAGGTTCCTTGTCGTCTAGGGGGTGTTGGGTGGATCAGGGTCGGCCAGGTCGCGGGGCCTGGTGCGGTGCATCGCAAGGCGCCGGAGCGTCTCGACAGCGGAGCTGTCGGGGCGTTTCGGCAACGCGGCGAGGTGCCGTGCCAGGCCCCGCGACCCCGGTCCTGATCCATCCGACACCCCCCTAGTCACCCGCGGCGGCCGCCGCGGCATGGGTGGTCGGCTCGCTGGTCAGCGGGGCCTCGCAGGCGAGCGGGGGCTCACTGGTCAACGGCGCGTGCGCGGCGTCGGCGAGCGACGGCTCGCTGGTGAGGGGCCGCTCGTCGGGTCCGGCCTGCGCCGGCAGGTGGGCGAGCGGCGGAAGCCGTTTGGGGACGGATATGGCGGTGGTGGCGTTCTTGGTGTTCGCAGCCTTGGTGTTCACCGGCAGGCACTCCTTCGTGCGTGAGGATCGGTCAGGACCCGTGGATGTCTCCCACTGTGTCGGTCCGCGCGCCGTCCGCGCACCACCGACAGCGGAAATTCTCCGGTGCGGGACGTGAATCCGTACAGACGTGCCTGTGTCGGCCCCTCGCACGGGAGGTGTTGCGGAGCTCCGCGCCGGTCACCACGCGTCCGGAGCATCGGTCCTGGCGTGCGGGAACGTCGGGAACGCGCTCCGGAACACCCTCCGGCGCGCGCCGGAGAACATCACAGCCATACCCAGTCGGCCGCACCGCATTCCTGGCCGATCCAGGCCAGATCACCCGCCGACGTTGACACCCCGGGCGTACGGATGGTGGGCTCTGGCTCATTCGTACGAGCGGGGGACGACTCGGGACGGGGTGGCTCCTTGCAGACCAGGGGCAGCAAGCGGGCCACGGCCACGGCTGCGGCGGTCGCCGTCATCGGCGCGCTGCTGGGCGGCTCGGCGGTGGTGGGTCCTCCCAGCGCCTTCGCCTCGCCGACCGCTCCGGACGGACCCGCCGCGCCGGACGCGGGCGCGGCGCCCGCGGCGCCCGCCGCACTGCGCGACCCGGCGCCCGTTCCGGTGCCCGCCCCCGTGCTCGACCCCGGCTCCGATCCGGCGCGCGCCGCCGCCGAGGGGCCCGCGGTGTGGCCCCGGCCGCAATCGATGGCCGCCGACCCGGCGCGCGCGGTGCCGCTGGGCGCCGAGGCCGTCCTGGTGCTGCCCGCGGGCGTGGACGCGTACGCCGCCCAGGTGGTCCGCGACGCCCTGCACGGGGCGGGCGTACGGACCCTGCACGAGCGGGCCGACGGGGAACCCCTGCCCGACGCCGTCCCGGTCGTACGGCTCCAGGGGCCGCAGGCCGAGCGGGCGCTGCGGGCCCTGGGCGCGGACGCGGCCGGCGACCTGCCGGCCGGCGGCTACCGGCTGGCAGTGGGCCGCGTCGAGGGGCGGGACACGGTCGCGCTGGCAGGCGCCGGCGACGACGGACTGTTCCACGCGGCACAGACGCTGCGTCAACTGCTGGCCCAGGGCGGCGGGAAGGTGCCGGGGGTCCTCGTACGGGACTGGCCGTCCGCGCCGGTGCGCGGGATCACGGAGGGGTTCTACGGGACTCCGTGGACGGCCGCCCAGCGGCTCGCGCAGGTGGAGTTCATGGGCCGCACCAAGCTGAACCGGCTGCTGCTGGCGCCCGGGGACGACCCGTACCGGACGACGGACTGGCGCCGCGACTACCCGGCGCCGCGGGCGGCGGAGCTGCGGGAGCTGGCCGACCGGGCGCGCGCCAACAAGGTGGTGCTCGCCTGGGCGGTGGCGCCCGGGCAGTCGATGTGCCTGGCCTCCTCGGCCGACCGGGCGGCGCTCGCCCGCAAGCTGGACGCCATGTGGGACCTCGGGTTCCGGGCGTTCCAGGTGCAGTTCCAGGACGTCAGCTACACCGAGTGGGGCTGCGGGGCCGACCGGGAGCGGTACGGCAAGGGCCCGGAGGCGGCTGCGAAGGCGCACGCGGAGGTGGCGGGCGAGCTGGCCGCGCACCTGGCCCGGCGCTATCCGGGGGCGCCCGCGCTGTCGCTGCTGCCGACGGAGTACTACCAGGAGGGCGCGACGCCCTACCGGACCGCGCTGGCCGGGGCCCTGGACGGCCGGGTGGAGGTGGCCTGGACGGGCGTCGGCGTGGTGCCGCGCACGGTCACCGGCCAGGAGATGACCGGGGCTCGCTCGGCGCTCGGGCAGCACCCGTTGGTCACCATGGACAACTACCCGGTCAACGACTGGGATCCGGGCCGGATCTTCCTCGGCCCGTACGCGGGACGCGACCCGGTGGTCGCGGGCGGTTCGGCGGCCGTGCTGGCCAACGCCATGCCCCAGGGCACGCTGTCGCGCATCCCGCTGTTCACCGCGGCGGACTTCACGTGGAACCCGCGCGGCTACCGGGCCGCCGACTCCTGGGCGGCGGCCGTGGCCTCGCTCGCCGGACCCGACCCCAAGGCCCGCGAGGCCCTGGCGGCGCTGGCCGGGAACAACGCCTCCTCCGGCCTCGCCCAGCCGGAGTCCGCCTACCTGGTCCCGCTGACCGAGGAGTTCTGGCGGGCCCGCAGCTCCGGCGACCCGGCGGCGGGCGACCGGCTGCGCGCCGCCTTCCGCGTGCTGCGCGAGGCCCCGGACCGGCTGCCCGCGCTCGCGGAGGAGGCGGGGCCCTGGCTGTCGCGGCTCGCGCGCTACGGGGCGGCCGGGGAGCTGGCCCTCGACGTCCTCCAGGCGCAGTCCCGCGGGGACGGGGCGGCGGCCTGGCAGGCCTCGCAGGCCTTCACCGCCGCTCGTGCGGCGCTGTCCGGGGCGGAAGCCGCCCGGGTCGACAAGGCGGTGCTGGACCCCTTCCTGGCGCGGGCGGCGGCCGAGGCCGACGCCTGGACCGGCGCGGCCCGCGAGCCGGGCACGGTGACCCGGCAGGCCGACGCGTGGACGGTCCAGCTGTCGGATGCCCGGCCGGTGTCGGTGGTGACCGTGATGACCGACCCGCTGCCGCCGGGCAGCCGGGGCGCCGTGATCGAGGCCCACGTACCGGGCGAGGGCTGGCGCAAGGTCGCGGAGGCGGCGGCCTCGGGCTGGACCCAGGCGGACGTGGGCGGGCTGCGGGCCGACGCGGTCCGGCTCGTCTGGTCGGGCCCGGCTCCGGCCGTGCACAGCGTGGTCCCGTGGACGGCGGACGGCCCGGAGGCCCGCTTCGAGCTGGCGGAGACCGTGGACGCGGAGATCGGCGGGGCCCCGCAGCGGATCCCGGCGCAGCTGTCCGCGCTGCGTCCCGGCGAGGTCCGCGGGCCCCTGTCGGCGACTGCGCCGCCGGGGATCTCGGTGCGCCTGCCGGAGACGGCCGCGGCCGCGCGCGGTACGACTGCGACCGTTCCGGTCGAGGTCACGGTGGCCGCGGGCACGGCGCCGGGCACCTACGAGGTCCCGGTCGCCTTCGGCTCCGAGACGCACACGCTGAAGGTCCGCGCCCATCCGCGCACGGCCGGCCCGAACCTGCTGCGCTCCGCCGTGGCCTCCTCCTCGGCCGACGAGACCCCGGCGTTTCCCGCGTCGGGGGCGCTGGACGATTCCCCGACCACCCGCTGGTCCTCGCCCGCGGCCGACGGGGCCTGGTGGCAGGCTGAGCTGCCGGCTCCGGCGCGGATCGGGCTGCTGCGGCTGCGGTGGCAGGAGGCGTACCCGTCCCGGTTCCGGGTGGAGACCTCGGCGGACGGTGTCAGCTGGCACCCGTCGGCGACGGTGGCCTCCCGCGGCGGGGTGGACTCCGTCCACCTGGACCCGGCGGCCGGCCCGGCCCGCTTCGTCCGGGTCACCTGCGAGACCCGCGCCACCCGCTACGGCTGCAGCCTCCTCGGAGCCGAGGCCTTCGCGGTGGCCCCGTAGCGACCCTGCGGGGCTGGTCCCCTACCCGCCCTTCCACCGTTCCCCGGGCTCCGCCCGGACCTGGTCCTCAAGCGCCGGACGGGCTGGATTTGCCGCTGCGCGGCACAATTCAGCCTCGCCGGCGTTTGAGGCGCGGGGTCTGGGGCGGAGCCCTAGGGGGGCCCGGGGCCCGGCTCAGGGGGCTACGACGCGACCGCCGCGGCGGCCACCGGGACCCCGATGCGATCCAGCGCATCCTCCGCCCCGTACGGCTGGAGGTACGGCATCCAGCACGGATCCCGGTGCCCCGTCCCGATGATCCGCCAGGCCAGCCCCGACGGCGGAGCCGGCTGGTGCCGCAGCCGCCAGCCGAGGTCGACGAGGTGCCGGTCGGCCTTGACGTGGTTGCAGCGACGGCACGCGGCGACGACGTTGTCCCAGGCGTGCTGCCCGCCCCGGCTGCGCGGAATGACGTGGTCGACACTGGTGGCGACGGCCCCGCAGTACATGCAGCGGCCGCCGTCCCGGGCGAACAGTGCGCGGCGGGTGAGTGGAACGGGCCCCCGGTAGGGGACCCGCACGAAGCGCTTGAGCCGAACCACGCTGGGAGCGGGGACGGCCCTTGTCGCGCTGTGCAGAAAGGCGCCGGATTCTTCCAGGGAGACGGCTTTGTTCTCCAGGACGAGGACGAGCGCGCGACGGAGCGGTACGACGCCGAGGGGCTCGTACGACGCGTTGAGGACCAGGACGTGCGGCACGGACTGCCTCCTTGTACGCCGGCGGCGCGTGGCTCGCGCCGGGACGATCTGCTTTCCAGTCTCCCCTTACGGCTGGTCGAAGCGCCACCACGCGCCCGTAACGGGTCCGAGGTGTTTTCGACCACACCCGCTTCATCCCCGCGTGAGTCTGGTCTCTCCCTCGAACACGGCAACAAGTCCGGCCGAGTGCCCCGTTAGGGTGGATGGTCTGCCCGCACCACCCTTCCGCGGGCAGGACGCTACATCTGGAGGTACCCCGCCGTGGCCAGGCCTGCCGCCCTGCTCCCGCTCGCAGCCGACAACCCGGACGCGTCCGAAACGATCAGAGAGACCCACGAGAGCGTCACGAACGCCGCCAGTTTCATCGAGGAGAACTGGGCCGGATGGCTGTACCTGGGCCTGCGGATCCTCCTCATCCTGGTCATCGCCTTCGCCCTGCGCTCCGTGGTCCGCAAGTCGCTGACCAAGCTGATCACCCGGATGAACCGCGGCGCCGACGCCGTCGAGGGCACGGCCCTGAGCGGGCTGCTGGTCAATGCCGAGCGGCGCCGGCAGCGGTCCGAGGCCATCGGTTCGGTGCTGCGCTCGGTGGCCTCGTTCCTGATCCTCGGCACGGCGGCCCTGATGGTGCTCGGCGCGCTCGACATCAACCTGGGGCCGCTGCTGGCGAGCGCCGGTGTGGCCGGTGTGGCCATCGGTTTCGGCGCCCGGAACCTGGTCACGGACTTCCTCTCCGGCGTGTTCATGATCCTCGAGGACCAGTACGGCGTCGGCGACAAGATCGACGCCGGGGTGGCCTCGGGCGAGGTCGTCGAGGTGGGTCTGCGCGTCACCAAGCTGCGCGGCGACAACGGCGAGATCTGGTACGTCCGCAACGGCGAGATCAAGCGGATCGGCAACCTCAGCCAGGGCTGGGCCACGGCGAGCGTCGCGGTGCAGGTCAAGCCCACCGAGAGCCTCTCCCGCATCCGCGAGGTGATCAAGAACATCGCCGACACCATGGCCAAGGAGTCCCCGTGGGACGAGCGCCTGTGGGGTCCGGTGGACGTGCTGGGCCTGGACGAGGTGCTGCTGGCCTCGATGTCGGTGTCGGTGTCGGCGAAGACGATGCCGGGCCAGCAGTTCGCCGTGGAGCGCGAGCTGCGCTGGCGGATAAAGGACGCCTTCGACGCCGCGGGCATCGGGATCGTCGGGGGCCTGCCGGCGCCCGAGGAGGATGCGGCCCCGGCCGACCCCTCGGCCGCCGTGGCCGCGCCGTCGGCGCTCGCGAACCCGACGTCCCCGCAGTCCCTGGCCACCGCGGAGATCCCGCAGCCGGCCGCGGGCGGCTCGTCCTCGGGCCCGCGCATCACGAAGTAGCGCCCGCCCCGCACGACCCCACACGCACGTACACCGCTGCCCCCGTAGGTCCGACCTGCGGGGGCAGCGGTGTACGCAGTGCCATTGACACGAGCGACCCACCAATAGGAAACTTACCTAACAGTTCACCTCGGTGAGAGAGAAGTCACCCCATGCCCGCCACCCCCGGTACGCCCAGCCTGTTGCGCGCCCTGAACGACCGGGCCGCGCTCGAGCTCCTGCTGACGCACGGTCCCCTGTCCCGGACCCGGATCGGGCATCTCACCGGCCTCTCGAAGCCCACCGCCTCCCAGCTGCTGGCCCGACTGGAGGCCGCCGGGCTCGTCGTCGCCACCGGCACCGCCACCGGCCGCCCCGGCCCCAACGCGCAGCTCTACGCCGTCAACGCGCGGGCCGCGCACGTCGCCGGGCTCGACGTCACCCCGGGCCGGATCCTCGCCTCCGTGGCCGACCTGACCGGCGAGGTGATCGGCAGCCACGAGCTCCCGTACGCGGAGTCCACCGGGCCGGTCGAGCAGGTCACCCGCGCCCTCGGCGAAGCCGTCAAGGACGCCGGGCTGCACCTCGCCGACATCCACCGGGTGGTCATCGCGACCCCCGGCTCCTTCGACCCCCGCACCGGGGTGCTGCGCTACGCCGACCACCTGGCGGGCTGGCAGTCCCCCACGCTCCTCGACGAGCTCGCCGCGGCCCTGCCGATGCCGGTCGAGTACGAGAACGACGTGAACCTCGCCGCCGTCGCCGAGCAGAGCCTCGGCGCCGCCCGCGGCCACGAGGACTTCGTCCTGCTGTGGAACGAGGAGGGCCTCGGAGCCGCCCTCGTGCTCGGCGGCCGGCTGCACCGCGGCTGGACCGGCGGCGCCGGGGAGATCGGTTTCCTGCCGGTCGCCGGGCACCCCCTGGTCCGCCAGGTCACCCGGGTCAACTCCGGCGGCTACCAGGAGCTGGCCGGCGCACAGGTCCTGCCCGCGATGGCGGCCCGGCTCGGCGTCGAAGCGCCTCCGGCCGCGGCGGCCGGGGCCGGTTCGGTGCACGGCGCCGTGCACGGGGCCGAGTCCGGAGCCATGGTCGAAGCGGCGGCCGCGCTGCTGGCCCAGGCCGCCGCCTCGCCCGAGGGGGCCCACCTGGAGCTCCTGCGGGAGTACGCCACCGCCCTCGCCACCGGTCTCGCCTCGCTGGTCGCGGTCCTCGACCCGGAGGTCGTGATCCTTTCCGGCGCCCTGACCATCGCGGGCGGAGAGCCGCTGCGCGAGCTACTCGAAGCCGAGCTCGCCGACCTCGCCCCGTCCCGGCCCCTCCTGGTGACCGGCGAGGTACGGGAACGGCCCGTACTGCGCGGGGCTCTGGAGAGCGCCCTCGCGGCCACCCGCGACGAGGTCTTCGACACCTCCCGCCGCTGATCCGCACCACCCGCACCACCCGTACGACCCCGCACCACCGGCACCACCGGCACCACCGGCACCTCCCCGCACCACGGCACGCCTCCCCCTGCACCACCACCCCTCCAGGAAGTCCCCCCGCGCAGAGAGTGACTCCGCCATGCCCGGAATCCGCCGCCTGACCGTCGCCGCAACCGCCGTCGCCGCGATATCCGTACTCGCCACCGCCTGTACGGGCTCCGCCTCCAACACGGCCGCCGACGACCCGAACAAGGACGTCACCCTCAACTTCTGGCACGGCTGGTCCGCCCCCAGCGAGATCAAGGCCATCGAGGACAACATCGCCCGGTTCCAGAAGGCCCACCCGAACATCAAGGTGAACGTCACGGGCAACATGACGGACGACAAGATCAACCAGGCGCTCCGCGCCGGCGGGGAGAAGGCCCCCGACGTGGTCTCCTCCTTCACCACCGACAGCGTCGGCAAGTTCTGCAACTCCGGTGCCTTCGCGGACCTGAACCCCTTCCTGAAGAAGTCCGGGGTCGACAAGGAGAAGGTCTTCCCCAAGACCCTGCTGGAGTACACCCAGTTCAACGGCAACCAGTGCACGCTGCCGCTGCTGAACGACGCGTACGGCCTCGTCTACAACAAGACCGCCTTCGAGGCCGCCGGGATCACCGAACCGCCCAAGACCTGGAGCCAGTTCGAGGCCGCCGCGCAGAAGCTGACGATTCACAAGGGGGATTCGTACGAGCAGCTCGGCATCATGCCGACCTACCACGGCTACGAGACCGCCCCCCAGCGGCTGGCCGCGCTGTGGAGCCCGTCGTACTTCGACGCCGACGGCAAGTCCAACCTGGCCAAGGACCCGGGTTTCGCACAGATGCTGACGGCGCAGAAGGACCTGGTCGGCAAGCTCGGCGGGTACGAGAAGCTGGAGAAGTTCCGCACCACCTTCGGCGACGAGTGGAGCGCCGAGCACCCCTTCCACCTCGGCCTGGTGGCCATGCAGATCGACGGCGAGTGGCGGGCGCCCATGGCGAAAGAGGCCGGGGTGAAGTTCGAGATCGGGACCGCGCCGATGCCCGTCCCCGACGACCGGATCGCCGAGTACGGCAAGGGCTACCTCGCCGGCACGATCATGGGCATCGCCTCGGGCAGCAAGAAGCAGAACGCCGCCTGGGAGCTGACGAAGTACATGACGACCGACACCGAGGCGGTCGTGGAGTTCGCCAACGCCATCCACAACGTGCCCTCCACGCTGGCCGCCCTGGACTCCCCCAAGCTCCAGGTGAGCCCGGAGTTCAAGACGTTCATCGACATCGCCAAGCACCCGAAGTCGACCACCACCCCGGCGCAGGCCGACGGCGGCACCTACCAGCTGACCTTCACGGACTTCGCGTACGCGGTCGAGAAGGGCGAGGTCACGGACATCCCGGCCGGTCTCGCCAAGACCGACCAGCAGGTCGACACGGACATCGCGAAGGCGAAGTAGCCCGATGGACGGCACGCTCTCCCCCGCCCTGCGCACCAAGCGCCGCAGGGCCGCGCTGCGCACGGCGGCCTTCATGTCGCCCTGGCTGATCGGGTTCAGCGTCTTCTTCGCCTACCCGCTCGTCTCCACCGTCTACTTCTCCTTCACCAAGTACGACGGCTTCCGCCCGCCCGTCTTCAACGGGCTGGACAACTGGACCTACGTCTTCTCCGACCTCCCGATGTTCTGGCCGGCCATGCGCAACACCCTGTGGCTGGTCGTGGTCATGGTCGCCTGCCGGGTCGCCTTCGGCCTCGGCATCGGGCTGCTCATCACCAAGATCAAGCTGGGTACGGGCGTCTTCCGCACCCTGTTCTACCTGCCCTACCTGGCCCCTCCGGTGGCGGCGACCCTCGCCTTCGTCTTCCTGCTCAACCCGGGCACCGGCCCGGTGAACACCCTGCTTGACGCCGTCGGACTGCCCACGCCCGGCTGGTTCACGGACTCCGCCTGGTCCAAGCCGGCGCTGACCGCGCTCGCGGTGTGGGGGGTCGGCGACCTCATGGTCATCTTCATGGCCGCGCTGCTCGACGTACCGCGCGAGCAGTACGAGGCCGCCGAGCTGGACGGTGCCGGGTCGCTGGCGCGCTTCCGCCACATCACCCTGCCGAACATCTCGCCGATCATCCTGTTCGCAGTGGTCACCGGGGTCATCCAGGCGATGCAGTTCTACACGCAGCCCCTGGTGGCGGGGAAGGTGGCGTCCGGCGTGATGGGCGGCTCGGGCCAGCAGTTCGAGCCCGGGTACCCCGACAAATCCACCCTGACCCTGCCCCAGGTCATCTACAACGTCGGCTTCCAGCGCTTCGACTACGGCACCGCCTGCGTGGTCGCCCTGGTGCTGTTCGCCCTCTCCATGGCCTTCACCGCGCTCCTCATGCGGCGGCGCGGCGGGCTGATCGAGGCAGGTGACTGAGGATCATGAGCCAGACCATCACCCGCGGCGCGCGGCGGACCCCGCGTCCCGCCGCGCCCGGTACTCCGGATTCCGCGCGGGCCGTACGCACCGCACGCCGCCGGGCCGCCCTGCACTGGGTGGCCGTGCACTCCCTCGGCGTCGCGGCGGCGCTCTTCTTCGTCCTCCCCTTCGTGTTCCTCTTCCTGACCTCGGTGATGAGCGACCAGCAGGCGCTGACCCGCGACCTGTGGCCGCACAGCTGGGAGTGGGGCAACTACGGGAAGGTCTGGGACACCCCCGGCTTCCTGACCTGGTGGCGCAACACCCTGCTGTACGCCGGCCTCGGCACCCTGCTGACCGTGGTCTCCTCGGTGCCCGTCGCCTACGCGCTCGCCAAGTTCCGCTTCCGCGGCCGGCGGCTGTCGCTGCTGCTCGTGATCGCCATGATGATGCTGCCGCCCCAGGTGGTCGTCATCCCGATGTACCTCTTCTGGGCCAAGCAGCTGGACCTCTCCGGCACCCTGTGGCCGCTGATCATCCCGATGGCCTTCGGCGACGCCTTCTCCATCTTCCTGCTGCGCCAGTTCCTGCTGACGATCCCCGACGAGTACCTGGACGCGGCGAAGGTCGACGGCTGCGGCGAACTGCGCACCCTGCTGCGGGTGGTCCTGCCGATGGCGAAGCCCGGGATCGCGGCCGTGGCGCTGTTCCAGTTCTTCTGCGCCTGGAACGACTACTTCGGCCCGCAGATCTACGCCTCCGACAACCCTGCCGCCTGGACGCTCAGTTACGGACTGGAGTCCTTCAAGGGCGCGCACCACACCAACTGGAACCTGACCATGGCGGCGACCGTGCTGGTCATGGCCCCGGTGATCGTCCTCTTCTTCTTCGCCCAGAAGGCGTTCGTCGAAGGCGTCACCCTGACCGGAGTGAAAGGCTAATGACCATGAAACTCGCAGTGGTGGGCGGCGGTTCCACCTATACCCCCGAGCTGATCGACGGGTTCGCCCGGCTGCGCGACACCCTGCCCATCAGCGAGCTGGTGCTGATCGACCCGGCCGCCGAGCGGCTGGAGCTGATCGGCGGCCTGGCCCGGCGGATCTTCGCCAAGCAGGAGCACCCGGGCCTGATCACCACCACCTCCGACCTCGACGCGGGCGTCGCGGACGCGGACGCGGTCCTGCTGCAGCTGCGCATCGGCGGGCAGGCGGCCCGGCTCCAGGACGAGACCTGGCCGCTGGAGTGCGGCTGCGTGGGCCAGGAGACCACCGGTGCCGGCGGTCTCGCCAAGGCGCTGCGCACGGTCCCGGTGGTCCTCGACATCGCCGATCGGGTCCGGCGGTCCAACCCGGACGCGTGGATCATCGACTTCACCAACCCGGTCGGGATCGTCACCCGCGCCCTGCTGCAGGCCGGGCACAAGGCGGTCGGGCTGTGCAACGTGGCCATCGGCTTCCAGCGCAAGTTCGCCGCGATGCTGGACCTGACGCCGGCCGACATCCACCTCGACCACGTGGGCCTCAACCACCTCACCTGGGAGCTGGGGGTGCGCAAGGGCGGCCCGGAGGGCGAGAACCTGCTGCCGCAGCTCATCGCCCGGCACGGCGATGCCATCGCCGCGGACCTGCGGCTGCCGCGTACGGTGCTGGACCGGCTCGGCGTGGTCCCCTCGTACTACCTGCGCTACTTCTACGCGCACGACGAGGTGGTCCGGGAGCTCGGCACCAAGCCCTCGCGGGCCGCCGAGGTCGCCGCGATGGAGAAGGAACTGCTCGGCCTGTACGGGGATCCCGCGCTGGACGAGAAGCCCGAACTGCTCGCCAAGCGGGGCGGCGCCTTCTACTCGGAGGCCGCGGTGGACCTGGCCGCGGCCCTGCTGGGCGACGGCGGGAGCGCCGTACAGGTGGTCAACACGCTGAACAACGGCACCCTGCCGTTCCTCCCGGACGACGCGGTCGTCGAGGTGCAGGCACGGGTGGACCGCACCGGGCCGTCGCCGCTGGCCGTACCGCGGCTGGACCCGCTGTACGCGGGGCTCATCGCCCACGTCACGGCGTACGAGGACCTCGCGCTGGACGCGGCGCTGCGCGGCGGCCGCGAGCGGGTCTTCAAGGCGCTGCTGGCGCACCCGCTGGTGGGCCAGTTCGACCTCGCCGAGGGGCTGACGGACCGGCTCCTCGCGCACAACAAGGAGCACCTGGCATGGGCGTGAGCCGGCCCGTTCCCCCGCCTGCGTCCGCGGCGGTCCTCGCCGTCGACGCGGGCAACAGCAAGACGGACGTGGCGCTGATCGCCGCGGACGGCCGCGTCCTCGGCACCGGACGCGCGGGCGGCTTCCAGCCCCCGCGCGTCGGGGTCGAGGCGGCGGTGGACGTCCTCGCGCAGGCCGTCGCCGAGGCGGCCGCGGCCGCCGGGCTGCCGGGGCCCGCGGCCGGGGCCCCGTACGCCGTCCGGGTTTCGGCCTGTCTGGCCAACGCGGACCTCCCGGTGGAGGAGGCCCTGCTCGCGCAGGCCATCGGCGCGCGCGGCTGGGGCACGGCCACCGAGGTCCGCAACGACACCTTCGCGATCCTGCGGGCCGGCCTCGGCGAGGACGCCGGGGGGCCGCGCGGGGTCGCGGTGGTCTGCGGGGCGGGCATCAACTGCGTGGGCATGCTGCCCGACGGGCGCACCGCCCGGTTCCCGGCGCTCGGGCAGATCTCCGGCGACTGGGGCGGCGGCGGCGGGCTGGCCGCCGAGGCCATGTGGTGGGCGGCGCGCGCCGAGGACGGGCGCGGCGGTCCCACCGAGCTCGCGACGGCCCTGCCCGGGCACTTCGCACGGGAGTCCGTGTACTCGCTGATCGAGGCGCTGCACCTGGGCATCGTCGAGCCCGTACGGATGCACGAGTTGGTGCCGGTGCTGTTCGCGGTGGCCGCGGCCGGTGATCCGGTCGCCGCGGCCCTCGTCGAGCGGCAGGCCGAGGAGGTCGTGGCGCTGGCCTCGGTGGCGCTGGAGCGGCTCGGACTGTTGGCCGATGAGGCGCCCGTCCTGCTGGGCGGCAGCGTCCTGGCCGCCCGGCATCCGCAGCTGAACGGCCGGGTGGAGGCCCTGCTGGCCGAACGGGCCCCGCACGCCCGGGTCTCGGTGGTGACGGCCGCGCCGGTGCTGGGCGCCGGCCTGCTGGGTCTGGACGCGTTGGGGGCCGGGCCCGAGGCCTACGGGAAGCTGCGTGCCCATTTCGGATGAACCGTGCCCGCACCGGAACCATCGCGGCCCCCGGGGCGTACTGACGGTGAAGGGGTGGAGCGGACGGGGGGACCGGCCGGGGCAGGACCGGGGACGGATCGGGGCGGATCGTGCCTGATCCCGGACCGGGTGCTGTGGAGGACCGCCACTAAGGCCATACTGCTGCGAAGCACGAAGGACCGAGGGGGAGGTCAGGGTGGCCATCACATCACGCGCGCCCGCGCCCGGCGGCGTCTCGGCGCCCTCCGGGCCGCCGGCGCCGCCGCCCGACGGGCTGCCCCGCCGGGGCACCGCCTGGGCCGAGGGTGTGGAGCGGCTGCGCGCGGCCGCAACCACCGAGCCCGGCCGGCTGCGGATCGTCGGCGCGGCCCTGGCCGCACTGGTCCTGCTGTTCGGCGCGGTGGCCGTCTGGGAGATCTCCGGCCGGGTCACCGCGGCCGACGACGTCGTGGGCCGCAGCCAGCCGCTGAGCGCCGACGCGGCGAGCATCTACCGCTCCCTCGCGGACGCCGACACCGCCTCCTCCAGCGGGTTCCTCGCGGGCGGCAACGAGCCCCGCGAGGTCCGCAGCCGGTACGAGAAGGACATAGCCAACGCGTCCCGGCTGCTGGTGAACGCGGCCGCCAGCACCACGGCCGGCGAGGACTCCCGCAAGCAGATCACCCTGCTGAGCGAGCAGCTCCCCCGCTACGCCGGCCTGATCGAGCAGGCCCGGGCCACCAACAAGCAGGGCCTGCCGCTCGGCGGCGCCTACCTCCGGTACGCGAACGAGCAGATGAGCACCCAGCTGCTGCCCGCCGCGCAGCGGCTCTACGAGGCGGAGACCGGCCGGCTCTACACGGACTACGACGACGCCCGCGCGCTGCCCCTGGCCTCGTTCGGGGCGGGTCTGCTCGCCCTCGCCGCCCTGCTCTGGGCCCAGCGGCGCAACTACCGTCGGACGAACCGCGTCTTCAACCACGGGCTCGTCGCGGCGACCGCCGCCTCGCTGGTGCTGCTGCTGTGGCTGGCCGCGGGGCACACGGTCGCCCGGTCGGGGCTGAGCGAGGCCCGCACGGACGGTCAGGAGTCGCTCAAGGTGCTCAACGACGCGCGGATCGCCTCGCTCCAGGCGCGGGCCAACGAGAACCTCACCCTGGTGTCGCGCGGAGCCGTACTGGCCGAGGACAAGAAGTCCGACAAGTACGACGTGGACTTCTCGAACGACATGAAGGACCTGGACGCGGGGCTGGCGACGGCGGCGAAGCTGGCCGACGACACGGCCGGCCGCGATCCCGTGGCCCGCGCCGCGGAGGGCGTGAGGCAGTGGAAGGGGCTGCACGCGGCGGCCCGGCAGACCGACTTGACGGGCGACTACCAGGGCGCCGTCGGGCAGGTCATCGGCGACAAGGACCACCCGAAGCCCACGGGGACCGCCTTCGACACGGTGGACGCCTCGCTGGAAGAGGCCGTGGTCCACGAGCAGCGCGAGTTCACCCGGGCGGCGCGGGACGGGCTCGGGGCGCTCGACGGTTTGGTGACAGGTACGGCGGCCCTGGCGGTCGTCGGCGCGGTGGCCGCCCTGCTCGGCATCGGGCGCAGGCTTTCGGAGTACAGGTGAGAGCGATGCCGGGACGGGTGAAGCGCACGGGCAAGGGTTCCGGGGGGTCCGGGGGCACCGCGACCCCTGCGGTGGCTTCCGAGGGCATCGTGGCCTCCACGGGCTCCGCGGAAGCCTCGGCGGAGGGCGCCGCCGAGGTCCAGGAAGTACGCGGCCTGCGGCGGCTGACGGGCCGGCTGCGCGGCTGGGGCGGGGTCGGTGCCATGGCCGCGGCCTGCGCGCTGACGGCGGCGGCCGTACTGCTGCCCCTGGCCCAGGCGGCCCCGGGCGGCTCGGGAGCCTCCTCGCTGGTGCGCGAGCCGGCCAGGATGGCCGTCGCTCCGCAGGCACCGGGGGACACCTGTGAGAACCCGGAGGCGAGCCTGCGCCCCAACAGCCTGGACGGCTCCGCGATCCAGCGGATCCGCGCGGCGGGCCACCTCGTCGCGGGCGTGGACCAGAACAGCTTCAAATGGGGCTACCGCAATCCGGCCGGGGAGCTCGACGGCTTCGACATCGCCCTGGTCAAGGCCATAGCGAAGGACATATTCGGCGAGGACGGCAAGGTCATCTACCGGGCCATCCCCACCAGCCAGCGCATCACCGCGCTCAAGGACGGCACCGTCGACATCGTCGTGCGCACGATGACCGTCAACTGCAAGCGGCTGGAGGAGGTCGCCTTCTCGACGGCGTACTTCGAGGCCGGGCAGCAGGTGCTGGCCCCCAAGGGTTCGACGATCACCGGCTACGACGCCTCGCTGAAGGACCGCCGCATCTGCACGGCGGCGGGCTCCACGGCCGAGGCGGCACTGACCACCCAGTCCTACGGCGCCGTCCCGGTCAGCGTGCCCAATCAGCTCGACTGCCTGGTCCGGCTGCAGTTGGGCGAGGTGGACGGCATCATCACCGACAACGCCCTCGCTGCCGGCCAGGCCGCGCAGGACCCGTCGATCGCCCTGGTGGGCTCCCCGTTCACCAAGGAGTTCTACGGGGTGGCCATGAACAAGGACGCCGGCGACCTGGTCCGCCGGGTCAACAAGGTGCTGGAGGACTACCGCGCGGGCGGCGACAACAGCCCCTGGATGAGGGCCTACAGGGACCACCTGGAGCCCGTGCTGCCCGGCGTGGGCGGCCCGCCCGCTCCCAAGTACCGGGACTGAGGCCGGTGTCGGATTCTGAGCCCGATGTCACAAGACCGGAGGCGGGATCGGTGGAGGCACATCCTTTGGGGCCACAGCCTTTGGGGGCGCAGTCTTTGGGAGCGCAGTCTTTGGGGGCACAGCCGGCGGTGATGGACCGGGACGGCGTGGACCGTGCGCTGGCCCGGCTGGGTGCGGAGCACGAGGCCGTCGAGACCTCGTTGCTGGCGCTCCAGGACCACTCCGGGCGGCGGCTCCTGGAGGGCGCCGGGCTGACCGGGGTCACCAAGGAGCGGTGGGCCGAGGCCGATGCGGCCATCACCCGGCTGTGGCGGTACTTCGACGCCTACAGCGGGGCGCTGGGCGCCGCCCGGGAGATCCGCGAGCGGCGCCGCTGGCCGAGCCGCGAGGACCTGGTCGAGCTGACCGACCGGCTGCGCGGGCCCGGGGTCCTGATCTCCGGCGCCGCGGTGGAGGGGGCCCCGCTCGCGGAGCGGTTCTCCCTCGCCGAGCTGGTGTCCCGCATGAACGAGCTGTACGCGAGCTCCCTGGACGTGGTGGTCGCCGCGGACTCCGTCTGGTCGGCGCTGCCCGCCCGGATCGACCTCCTCGCCGCCGAACTGCACCGCACCCGCGCCCTCGCCCACTCGGTGGGGGTCCGGCCGGGGGAACACCCCTCCGGGGACGACCTGGAGGCCATCACGGCCGAGCTGGCGGACCTGCGGGCCCGGGTGATCGAGGACCCGCTGGCGTTCTGGTTCGCGGTGGCCGGGAGCTCCGCGCCGGGTGGCGGCCGTCCGGACACCGGGCGCTACGACCGGGCCGCGCTCGCGCTGGAGGACGTACGGCGGGAGGTCGAGGCGGTACTGACCGTCCGGCAGGACGCCGAGCAGCGGCTGATCGGGCTGCGGGACGTGCTCTCGCGGGCCGACCGGACCCTGGCGGAGGCCCGGGTGGCCCGCGGCGAGGTGCTGGCGAAGATCGCGGCGTCCGAGGTGCCCGCGGTGAGCGGCCCGCCGACGGCGCTGCAGGAGCAGCTCTCGGCGGCGGCCGAGTACCGGCGCCGGGCCCAGTGGCACCGGCTGTCGCCGCTGCTGGAGTCCTTGGAGGAGCGGGCCGAGGAGGAATTGCGCCGGGCCCGCGAATCGTTGACCGCGGTGACGGCTCCGCTGGCCGTGCGCGCGGAGCTGCGCGGAAGGCTCGACGCCTACAGGGCGAAGGTGGCCCGGCTCGGCATGGCGGAGGATCCGCTGCTGATGGAGCGGTACGACACCGCCCGGCGGATGCTGTGGAGCGCTCCGTGCGATCTGCGGGCCGCCGAGCAGGCGGTGCTGCGCTACCAGTGGGCGACGGCCGAGGCGTTGCCGTCACCGCAGCAGGACCAGGGGTACCAGCAGGATCAGCAGGGGCACCGACCGGTGCACGAGTGGCCCGACGGGCCGAGGGAGGGGGACGCGTGAGTCTGATCGGAACGGCGTGCATGCGCCCCGGCTGCCCGGGGACGTACGAGGACATGGGCGGCGGCGAGGTCTACTGCGGCACCTGCGGGCTCGCGCCGGCCGGCGCCGTCGCGGCGGGCGCCGAGGAGCTGGTGTCCGTACCGACGGCGATGACGAGCGCGGCGCGCCACGGCGACTCGCAGGGGTCGCACGGATCCCAGAGCTCGCACGGGTCCGGGCGGTCCTCGTCCTCCTCCTCGCGGGCTTCCCGCTCGTCGAGGTCGTCTTCCTCCCGGCGTTCCGTGTCGGGACGGCTCTCGCGCGCCCTCTCGGGGGCCGCGTCCACCCGGTCGGTGTCGGTGCGCAGTTCGGGTTCGGCCGCCTCGGGGTCGGGCCGCGGCCGCCTGGGCGCCGGGCTGGTCAACGTACCGGAGGTGCCTCGTCCGGATCCTTCGGCGGCGGTGCTGGAGAACCCGGAGGTCCCGGAGCGCAAGCGGTTCTGCTCTCGGTCGGACTGCGGGGCGCCGGTGGGGCGGGCCCGCGGGGAGCGGCCGGGACGGACGGAAGGTTTCTGTACCAAGTGCGGACACCCGTACTCCTTCGTGCCCAAGCTGCGCGCGGGCGACCTCGTCCACGGCCAGTACGAGGTCGCGGGCTGCCTCGCGCACGGCGGGCTGGGCTGGGTCTACCTCGCGGTGGACCGGGCCGTGTCGGACCGGTGGGTGGTGCTCAAGGGCCTGCTGGACACAGGGGACCAGGACGCGATGGCGGCCGCGATCTCGGAGCGGCGCTTCCTCGCGGAGATCGAGCACTCCAACATCGTGCGGATCTACAACTTCGTGGAGCACCTGGACCAGCGGACCGGTTCGCTGGACGGGTACATCGTCATGGAGTACGTCGGCGGCAAATCCCTCAAGGAGATCGCCAACGAGCGGCGCAGGCCGGACGGCCGCCGCGACCCGCTGCCGGTGGAGCAGGCGTGCGCGTACGGCATCGAGGCGCTGGAGGCGCTCGGCCACCTGCACACGAGGAACCTCCTCTACTGCGACTTCAAGGTCGACAACGCCATCCAGCAGGCCGACCAGCTGAAGCTGATCGACATGGGCGCGGTCCGGCGGATGGACGACGAGGAGTCGGCCATCTACGGCACCGTCGGCTACCAGGCGCCGGAGGTGGCGGAGCTCGGCCCGTCGGTCGCCTCGGACCTGTACACGGTGGCGCGCACGCTGGCCGTGCTGACCTTCGACTTCCAGGGCTACACGAACGTGTTCGTGGACTCGCTGCCGGACCCGGAGCACATCGAGGTGTTCGGGCGGTACGAGTCCTTCTACCGGCTGCTGGTACGGGCCACCGACCCGGATCCGGGACGGCGCTTCGCGTCCGCGCAGGAGATGGCGGACCAGCTGACGGGGGTGCTGCGCGAGGTCGTCGCGCTCCAGACGGGCCGCCCGAGGCCGCAGGTCTCCACCCTCTTCGGCCCCGAACTGCGGGTGCCGGACGACCGGCTGTTCACCGACGACAAGTCGGGCGCACACGTGTCCCGGCTGGGCGAGCGGCCCGTGAAGCGGGGGCGGACGGGGCGGGGTCCGGCCCCGTCGCGGGTCCCGGCCGCCGTCCCGGGACCGGGACCGGCCCCGGCTCCTGATCCGGCCTCCGCGGCTGCGGGGGGTCCCGCCGCTCCTTCGGCTTCGCCGATCACGGGGTACGGCACGACCGGGCTGGTCACCACGGCGACGCACCGCGCCGCCGGTCCCGGCGTGCCGGCCCCGCGCCGGGCACCGGCGGCCGCACCGCTGCCGCCCGTCGAAATCACCGCCGCGCGGCGGCCGGAGGCGTCCACGCTGGACACCCGCGAGGCCGCGCTGGCGCTGCCCGTGCCGCTGGTCGACGCCGGGGACCCCAACGCCGGTTTCCTGGCGGGTCTGCTGGCCTCCGCGCCGGCCGACCTGCTGACCGCGCTCGGCTCGGCGCCCGCCGAGTCCGCGGAGCTGCGGCTGCGGGAGCTGCGGGCCCGGATCGAACTGGGCGGCGCCGACGCGCCGCTCGTCGCCGACGCGCTGGCCCGGCTGGAGGTGCGGCACCCCGACGACTGGCGCGTGGTGTGGGCCCGCGGCATCTCCTCGCTGGCCGTCGGGGAGGACGAGACGGCGGCCCTGTCCTTCGACGCCGTCTACGACGCCTTCCCCGGCGAACCGGCGCCGAAGCTGGCGCTGGGGCTGTGCGCGGAGGTGCTGGGGCAGCTGGACAACGCCGCCGAGTACTACCGGCTGGTGTGGGCCACGGATCCGGGTTTCGTCGGGGCGGCGTTCGGGCTGGCCCGGGTGCAACTGGCCGCCGGGGACCGGGCCGGAGCCGTGCGCACGCTGGAATCCGTCCCGGAGGCCTCGATCCACCACACCGCCGCGCGGGTGGCGGCAGTACGGGCACGCCTGCGCGACCGGTCTCCCCAGGAGGCACTGCTGCCCGATCTGACGGCGGCCGCGGCGCAGGTGGAAGCCCTGGGGCGGTTCGGCCTGGACTCGGTGCGCCACGAGCGGCTCAGGGCGGAAGTTCTGGGCTCGGCGCTGGACTGGGTACTGTCGGGTAGCCGGGGTTCCGACTCCGGCCCTACCTCGCTGCTCGGCTGCCAACTGGAGGAGCGGGGGCTGCGCTTCGGCCTGGAGCGCTCGTTCCGCGTGCTGGCTCGGCTGGCGCAGCGGGGCGAGGAGAGGATCGAACTGGTGGAGCGGGCAAACCGTTTCCGTCCCCGGACGTGGGTGTGATTGATGTCGATGCATCGGCTGTCGGGCTGCCCCAGCTGCGCGGAACCGCTGGAGGAGGGTGACCGTTTCTGCGGCCTCTGCGGCTACGCCCTCACCACCCCGGCTCCCACGGAGCCCGGCCCCCCGGAACGAACGGCACCCCCGACGCCCCCGTCGGGCTCGGCGTACGCGACCCCGGCAGCTCCGGGCGTCCCACCCGCGGCCGGCCCGGCCACGCCGGTGTTCCCGGCAGGCTCGGCGTACGCGACCCCGGCGGCTCCGGGCTCCCCGGCGGGCCCGGCGCACACGGCTCCGGTGGCCCCGGCTGCGCCGGTCAGCCCGGCGGGCTCGGCGCCTCCGGTGGCCTCGGCCTTCCCTGCCCCGGCAGGGGCGGATCAGGCTGCGGCCGCTCATGCGGGCACCACCCCGGCGGGCGGGATCCCGGCCGCGCGCGGGCTCCCGTCGTCCGAGGAGGACCTCGCGCCCCGGCACTCCGGTGGCTACGCCGAGCCCGCGGCCCCCGGGTACGCCGGCGAGGCCGCGCCCGGCTGGGGCAGCGTCTCCACGGCCGCCCCCACCCTGGTGTCGGGCTCCACCGGCTGGTCCGACCCCGGTCCCCTGGCCGGCCCGCACGGCACGCCTCCGGCCCCGGAGAGCCCGTACGGCGCGCCCCCGCAGGGTCGCCACCCCGCGGACACCGCCCCCTACGGCGCGAGCACGCAGGGCACGGGTTCCGCGGGCGGAGCCGCGTACGGCGGCCACGACGGCCACGACGCGTACGGCACCCCGGGCCCCGGCGAGTACGCCTCCCCCTACGACCACCCCGCGCAGCAGGGGGAGCACCCCGGCGGCGAGACCCCGTACGGCGCCGCGCCCGGCGGCCACGACCCGGCCGGGCACGGTACCGACCCCCAGGGCCCCGGCCCGGGGCACGAAGCCCCGTACGGCGACCCCTCCTCGCAGGGGCACGCCCCCGGCGGCGAAGCCCCGTTCGGCAGCTCCACCCCGCAGGGCCACCACCCCGAGGGCGAAGCCCCGTACGGTGGCGCCCCCGCAGAGCAGGGGCCCGCCCCGCAGGGGGACGCCGGCGGGAAGACCTGTGTGGCCTGCCGGGCCGGGCGGGTGGACACCGACGGGTACTGCGAGCACTGCGGGCACGCGCAGCCCCGGGAGCGGGACCACCTCGAAGAGGAGCTCGGGAGCGTCGCCGCCGTCAGTGACCGCGGGCTGCGCCACCACCGCAACGAGGACTCCTTCGCCGTCGCGGCCACCGCGCTGCCCGACGGCTCCGCCGCCACCGTGGCCATCGTCTGCGACGGCGTCTCCTCCGCCAGCCGCCCCGACGAGGCCTCCGCGGCGGCCGCCGGAGCCGCCAACGAGGCGCTGCTCGACGCCCTCCCCCGCGGCGCCCACCCCCAGGAGGCCATGCACGAGGCGATCCTGGCGGCCGCCGCCGCCGTGAACGCCCTCGCCCCCGAGGTGCCGGGCGCCCAGAACGCCCCCGCCTGCACCCTGGTCGGCGCCGTGGTCAGCCGCGGCCTGCTGACCATCGGCTGGGTCGGCGACAGCCGCGCGTACTGGGTCCCCGACGACCGCGCCGCTCTGCCCCGCCGCCTCACCGAGGACGACTCCTGGGCCGCCCAGATGGTCGCGGCGGGCCTGATGGGCGAGGCCGAGGCCTACGCGGACGTCCGCGCGCACGCCATCACCGGCTGGCTCGGGGCCGATGCCTACGACCTGGAACCGCACACCGCCACCTTCAAGCCCGACCACGACGGCGTGGTCGTGGTCTGCACCGACGGACTGTGGAACTACGCCGAGTCCGCCCGCGACATGGCCCAGGTCCTCCCCCAGGACGCCGCCGTCCGGCCCCTGCACAGTGCGCAGGTCCTGGTGGGGCACGCCCTCGACGGCGGCGGGCACGACAACGTCACCGTGGCCGTCGTCCCCTTCGCCGCGACCCCGCCGACCCCGCCCGCCGGCGCCGTAGGCCCCGCCGCCCCGCAGGCCCAGGCCTGATCCCCGTCCTCGAGGAGTAGCGACCGATGGCGAACTTCGCCAAGCCGAGCGCCCCCCGCTTCAGCGTGGAGGTGTACCAGAACGAGTTCCTCGCCGAGGGCGCCCGCGACGTCCACGCGATCGTCACGGTCACGTCCACCGGCGGAGCCACGGCCACCCGGACGGCCGTCGCCCCGGGCGGCGCCGCCGTGGTGATCATGGTCGACTGTTCCGGCTCCATGGAGTACCCGCCCGACAAGATGCGCGGCGCCCGCGAGGCCACGGCCGCCGCCGTCGACACCCTCCGCGACGGCACCGCCTTCGCGGTGATCGCCGGTACCCACGTGGCCAAGGAGGTGTTCCCCCGCCGGGGGCACCTGGCCATCGCCGATGCGACCACCCGCGCCCAGGCCAAGGAGGCCCTGCGCGGCCTCTCCTCCGGCGGCGGCACTGCCATCGGCACCTGGCTGCGCCTCGCCGACGGCCTGCTGCGCGGGTCCACCGCGGCGATCCGGCACGGGATCCTGCTCACCGACGGCCGCAACGAGCACGAGGACCCGGCCGTGCTCCGGGCCACGCTCGACGCCTGCGCGGGCCGTTTCACCTGTGACGCCCGCGGCGTGGGAACCGACTGGGAGGTCAAGGAGGTCACCGGCATCGCGAGCGCGCTGCTCGGCACGGCCGACATCGTGGCCGATCCGGCCCGGCTGAGCGCCGACTTCACGCACATGATGGAGGCGGTCATGGGCAAGGAAGTGGCGGACGTCTCACTGCGCCTGTGGACCCCGGTCGGCGCGGAGATCATGTACGTCAAGCAGGTCGCTCCCGCCGTGCAGGACCTGACCGGCCGCCGCACGGAGGCGTCCCCGCGCGCCGGGGACTATCCGACGGGTTCCTGGGGCGACGAGTCCCGCGAGTACCACGTGTGCGTACGGGTCCCGGGCGCGGCCGTCGGCCAGGAGATGCTCGCCGCCCGCGCCGCCCTCGTCATGCCGGGGGCCCCCGGCGAGGCCCCGGCCGTTCTCGCCCAGGGCCTGGTCCGCGCCGTCTGGACGGACGATCTCGCCTCGTCCACCGCCATCAACCCCCAGGTGGCCCACTACACGGGACAGGCGGAGCTCGCACAGGCCATCCAGCAGGGTCTGGAGGCCCGCAAACTGGGGGACGTCGGCGGCGCCACGGCCAAGCTCGGCCGGGCCGTGCAGCTGGCGAGCTCCTCGGGCAACGCCGACACCGCCAAGCTGCTCGCGAAGGTGGTGGATGTCGTCGATGCGGCGGCGGGTACTGTGCGCCTGAAGGCAAAGGTCGCCGACGCGGACGAGATGACACTAGAAACGCGTTCCACTCAAACCGTTCGAGTGCGAAAATCTTGACGTAGAGCTTGACGCTCTGATCAGGCGCGGACCAGGCGCCGATCAGATGCCATGAAGAAGCAGCAGAAGCAGACCCTGCCTCGTTGACGCAGGAAGAAGG
This sequence comes from Streptomyces sp. NPDC058289, assembly GCF_042880975.1. NCBI lineage: Bacteria > Bacillati > Actinomycetota > Actinomycetes > Kitasatosporales > Streptomycetaceae > Streptomyces > Streptomyces sp. NPDC058289. Next base: position 1,128 of record NZ_JBHVYI010000073.1, on the reverse strand, counting down.
AGGAAGCGCCGCGATGCCGACCTGCCCGAACGGGCACCAGTCCGCCTCCGACGACTGGTGCGAGGTCTGCGGCCACCGCATGGCCGCCCCTACGGGCACCCCCGGGGCGCCCTCCTACGGCTACGGCTACCCTCCGTCCGGCGAGCCGACGGCACAGGCCGAGCTCTGCCCGCAGTGCCGGACCCCGCGCGAGGCCATGGCCCCGTTCTGCGAGGAGTGCCGGTACAACTTCCTGACCCGTACGGCGACCTCGTACGCACCGCTCTCCCCGGACATGCCCCCGCCGCCGCAGCCCCCTTCCCCGGGCGCGCCCGCGGCCCCGCCGGCGTACTCCCAGGACCACTTCGACTACCAGGGCTCGCGGCCCTCCCGGGTCAACCGCCCGGCCGAGCCGCTGCAGCGCGATGACGACTGGATGCTGCCGCCTCCGGCGCGCCAGGACTTCCAGCAGCCCCCGTACCAGCAGCAGCCGCCGCCCCCGCAGCAGCAGCACCAGCAGCACCAGGCGCAGCAGCACCAGCAGGCACAGCAGCCTCCGCCGCCGTACCAGCAGCAGCCCTCCCGGACCGGGCAGTACCAGCCGCCCCAGCCGCCTCCGCACCACCAGCAGCAGCATCAGGCGCCGCAGGCCCACCCGCCGTACCAGCAGCCCTACCAGCCCCAGGGCGGCGCGGCCTGGACCGCGACCATCGGTCCGGACCGCACGTACTTCATGGCGATGATGCAGCGCAGCGGCCCCGAGGCGGCGGGGCTCGACCTGCCCGCGTACTCCCCCGAGCAGCACCTCCCGCTCGCCGGCGGCCAGATCACCATCGGCCGCCGCCGCGCCTCGACGGGCGAGTCCCCCGACATCGATCTGTCGGTGCCCCCGGAGGACCCGGGCGTCTCGCACCAGCACGCGGTGCTCGTCCAGCAGCCGGACGGCAGCTGGGCCGTGGTGGACCAGAACTCCACCAATGGCACCACGATCAACAACGGCGACGAGTCGATCCAGCCCTACGTGCCGGTTCCGCTCGCCGACGGCGACCGGGTCCACGTCGGCGCCTGGACCACGATCACCGTCCGGCGCGGCTGACCGGGCGCGCACCCCGGTCCTGAACGCGGCGAAGCCCCCCCTGTGTGACCGGT